>NZ_BAGX02000020.1:300000-379907 GCF_000320505.1 Methanobrevibacter boviskoreani JH1 | reverse complement strand
TAATTTTTAACTTTAAATACTACTAAACTAAATTTAGAATACTATTTTTATAACATTCAAATTTAAATACTGCCATTATAGCTTTTAATTTAAAATATATTATTTTATAAACTTTAATTTTAAATTACTACTCTTATAACGTTTAATTTAAAATATTACTCACTTTTATAAATTCTAATCTAAAACACTGTTTTTATAACTTTTAAGATTAAATTTCAATATTTTAAAATCTATTAATTTACTATGAAAAACGAGTTAAATACTGTTTTATGATGAAAAAAAGTTAGATAATTCGATTATAGACTTGCTTTAATAAAAACAGATATTGGAAGTCTTGGAATCTTATCAAGGATTAGAATAATAATAACAATAATAAATTAATAAAAAATAGATAAAAAGTATTACTAAATAAGATAAAAAAAAGATTAAAATGATGAATAAAATCTATTCATCATCTTTTTGTAATCCACAAGCTTTTCTGAGTCTAGTACCAACAACTTCGATTTGTTCGTTGTTTTCAGCTTCTCTCATTTCTTTTAAGTTAGAGAATCCGCTTGCATATTCTTCAGCAAATTCGTTTTTGAAAGTACCATCTTGGATTTGAGTTAAAACTTCTTTCATAGCTTTCTTGGAGTCTTCACCAATAACAGAAGTTCTTCTGGTTAATCCACCATATTCAGCAGTGTTACTTACATCTTTCCACATACCTTCGAAACCTTTCTTGTAGATGATATCTACAATAAGTTTTACTTCGTGGCAAGTTTCAAAGTATGCAATTTCAGGTTGGTATCCAGCTTCTACTAAGGTATCGAAACCGTTTTTAATGAGTTCAGTAAGTCCACCACATAAAACAGCTTGTTCACCGAATAAATCAGTTTCGGTTTCTTCTTTGAAGGTAGTTTCAATTACACCAGCTTTAGTGAATCCAGCAGCTTTTGCCATACCTAAAGCTAATTGTAAAGCGTCTCCACTAGGATCTTGTTCAACAGCAACAAGTCCAGGAATTCCGAAACCTTCTAAGTAAGTTTGTCTTACCATGGAACCAGGTCCTTTAGGTGCAAACATGACGATGTTTACATCTTCAGGTGGTTGAATTAAGTCAAAATGAATGTTGAATCCGTGAGAGAATGAAATAGTGTTTCCACTTTCTACATAAGGTTTAATTTGATTTTCGTAAACTGTAGCTTGGATTTCATCAGGAAGTAAGATGTGGATAATATCTGCTTCTTTAGCAGCATCTTCAATGGTCATTACATTCATACCGTCATCTTTAGCTTTTTGCCAAGATTTACCATCTTTTCTAAGTCCTACAATTACATTTAATCCACTGTCTGCCATGTTTCTAGATTGAGCATGACCTTGGCTTCCGTAACCAATTACAGCAATAGTTTTATCTGCAATAACGCTAGTATCTACGTCATCATCATAATACATTTGCATATTAAAAACTCCTTTAATTTTTTTAAAAAAGAATTTCTAGAAAAAAAATTTTTATCTAATAATATTAAGTAATAAATAAACTAACTTTTTGTTACATAATATTAACATTTAAATATATTATTTCATTACTTATAAAGTTATTTAAATTTCATGAAATGAACTATTTTTAAAATATTTAAAAAAAACTATAAAAACAGGAAGTTTATTCAAATAAACATTATTAAAATGAATGTTATTTTATAAAAATTAATATTAATTAAACTAATGTAAATAAAAAACTTTAAATATTAAGGTAAAATCATTTCCACCATTTAAACAAATTATATATAATATCTAATCACAATATTAATACTATAAATTGAATATTTTTCTAAGAGTGATTTTTAGAATATTGAATTTAATCTAACTTTTTTTTAAAATTTCTATCCTGAGGATATGAATTTTTAAGTCAATCAAGTTTTATAGAAAGGCATTCAGGTAATGTTTTTTATTTCTAATATACTTATCTTAACAATATGATTTTAATCGATCATCTTAAGTCTAAATTTTTATATAAAACAATTAGGAGGAGAAAATGGCTAATCAAACTGAAAAGGGTAAAAACAGCAATATTGATATTATAACAGGAGATCCCAAAAAAGCAATAAACAAATTAGCAGTGCCGATGATGGTTTCCATGCTTCTTATTATGGCATATAACCTTGCAGACAGTATATGGGTGGCAGGTCTTGGATCCGATGCACTTGCTGCAATAGGATTCATTACACCACTATTTATGATACTTGTTGGAGTTGGAAATGGGATAGGTTCAGGTGCAAACTCATTAATTGCAAGGGCAATAGGTGGAAAGGATAAGAAATTGGCAGACAACGCTGCTGTACACACTGTCATATTAACGGTGATTCTTTCCATACTTGTTCCGGTAATCCTTTTACCATTCCTAAGGGATGTGCTACTCCTAATGGGTGCAGGAAGTACAACTAATCTAGGACTTCAATACGGTTATATCGTATTCGGATTAATGTTTTTCTTTGTATTCTCAGGTGTTGGAACAGCAATACTTAGATCCGAGGGAGACGTCAACAGGGCAATGTATGTGACAGCTGCAACTGCTGCATTGAACATAGTACTTGATCCGATATTCATCTACCCCATGGGCATGGGTATTACCGGTGCGGCATGGGCCAGTGTAATATCAGCAGGTATCTCATGTGTGATTATGGCCTACTGGATTTGGGTTAAGAAGGACACATATCTAAATGTTGGAAGAAGCGAGTTTAAAGCCAGCAGGCATATATTAAAGGAGATTCTTATTGTTGCAGTTCCTGCAAGTGCCGAACAATTAATTGTATCCTTACTTGTTATGGCAATCAACGGAATGCTTGTAATAGTTGCAACAAGTAATGCGGTGGCTGGATATACCGCCGCAATGAGAATCATACAGATGGCAATGATACCTTTAATAGGTATTGGTACAGCGGTTCTAACTGTTGTTGGTGCAGCATATGGTGGAAGGGACTATAAAAAACTAGATGTTGCATTTAACTATTCCGTAAAACTAGGTTTTCTGTTTAGTGTAATACTATGTATAGTTTTATACATCTTTGCCGGAAACATTGCATTTGTATTCACCTATACAGAGACAAGTGTGGGACTTGCTCCAATGATTACAGATTTAATTAAGATTACATGTTTCTTTTTAATCGGTATGCCATTTGGTATTGCAGCATCCATGACTTTCCAAGGTGTTGGAAAAGGAATAACCTCATTAATATTAACCTTATTTAGGGCTTTACTATTTGAGTTGGTATTCTCATATGTTGGTGGTTTTATCCTAGGTTTAGGTGCCAATGGAATCTATTATGGTCTTGTAATAGGTGCAACCATTGGAGGATTTGTTGCATTTACCTGGGCTAAATTATTCATTAGACGTTTAAAAAGAAGTTCAACAGATCTATATGTAAAAGGATAAAGGATAATTTTCTTTTATCCATTTATTAATTATGATATTTAACAGCTTATTTTACTCTTAAAATCAATTATAGATTCTCGGTTTATAAAATAAATTAAACTAATTCTTACTAATTAAATTTAATTAACTAAAAACAACTTAAATAATATAAATTATTATAGTTTATAAGTTATAACTTATAACTTATAATAGAAAAAACTAAAAAAATAAAACCATTCTTGATAAAACCATCCTAAATCAATAAAAAAAGAAAAAATCAACAAAATAACCAAGATTTCATATTGATAAATGCCAGCTATATAAAAACAATGATTTTAACCAAGAAAAATGAAAAAATTTATAAAAAAACAGAATATAACTTATAACATTTAATTTATAACTTATAACTTATAATAAAAAGATTAAAAAAATTAAAAACTGTCTTTAATAAAATTACCTTAAATCAATAAATACTAAAAGATCAATGAAATAACCAAGATTCATAATTAATAAAAGCCATTTATATAAAAACAGAGACTTTAATCAAAAATATAAAAAAAATTTTATAAAAAAACAGATTATAACTTATAACTTATAATAAAAAATTGTTAAAGTAACTGGATATTAGAGGAAATAGATAAATAAATAAGTTAAAAATTGACTTTAAATAAAAGAATAGCTAAAAATAACCAATTACAATAATAAATGAAATAAAACTGATTTTAAATAAAGAAATAACTAAAAATAATCAATTACTATACTAAATAAAAAAATAGATCTTAAAATAAAAAAATAGATTTTATAATAAAAAAATAGATTTTATAATAAAATAAAAAAAGAAAGAATTGAAATTAAGTCTGAGATCCTCTGGATAATGCTGTAGGACCTGTACGAGCTATCTTTCTAATTCCATAGTTTTTAAGTAATTTTATTAAAGCTTCAATCTTGTTTGGATGACCAGTTACCTCAATAGTAACATTATGATCTGAAACATCGATTATGTTTCCTCTGAAAATATCGGTATATTGCATAACCTCTGTTCTAGCCTTTGCATCCTTAGTTTTAACCTTGATTAAACAAAGTTCTCTTTTTACAGAAGATTGAGGTGCTAATTCCTTAACTTTAATAACATCTATTAATTTATTCAATTGTTTTTTAACCTGTTCTAAACCTTTCTCATCAGCGTTTACAACAATAACCATTCTAGCCAAATTCTCAACCTCAGAGGAACCTACAGTAATACTTTCAATATTAAATCCCCTTCTTGTAAAAAGGCTAGTTACTTTCTGTAAAACACCAGGTTTATGTTCAACCAAAATACTAATTGTATGACTCATAATAAAACCTCTCAACTAGTTATCCTCAAAATCTTTTGCAAGTTCATACTCACCAAGAATATCCTCAACAGCAGAACCAGGTGGAACCATAGGCAAGAACTCATTAGGTTTGATATCAATATTTAATAGAATTGCCTCATTATCCTTAATAGCTTTTGATACAGCTTTTTTAGTTTCACCAGGTTTGGTGATATTTTCACCGTTAATTCCATAACTTTCAGCTAATTTAACAAAGTCAGGAATAGTACCTAAATCTGTTTCAGATAAACGACCATCATATAATAAGCTTTGCCATTGATATACCATACCTAATTTACGGTTATCAAGTAATGCAATGATTACAGGAAGGTCATAATCATGTACAGTAGCAAGTTCCTGTGAAACCATCATGAATCCTCCGTCTCCAACAACTGCAAGAACAGGATCATCCTCACAGGCAACCTTTGCACCAATAGCTGCAGGGAAACCATATCCCATAGTTCCTAAACCACCAGATGATATGAATTTACGAGGTTTTTTTACATTAAAGTAATGAGCTGCAAACATTTGATGAAGACCTACATCAGTTGTAACAATGGAATCTTCAGTTAATGCTTCAGATATTTCCCTTATAACTCTCTGTGGCATTAAAGGAACATCATCATAATTATCCCTAGGTTTTAGTAATTCCTTTTTGGATTCTAGTTCTGTAAGCCAGCTAACAGCATCAACATTCGGTTTATAGGAATTTAATTCCTTATTGAACATCTCTAAAACATTCTTAGCATCACCTACAATAGGGATATCTACATCGATGTTCTTACCTATCTCTGCAGGATCTACATCTATGTGTATAACCTTTGCATTTGGAATGAATTCATCAATCTTACCTGTGGTTCTATCAGAGAATCTGCAACCGATTGCGATTAATAAATCTGATTTGTTAATGTTTTTATTTGCAACTAATCTACCATGCATTCCAAGCATTCCAAGGGCATAATCCTCATCCTCTGGAACTGCACCTTTACCCATTAGGGTAGTGACAACAGGAGCATCGATGATTTTTGCAAATTTCTCTAATTCCTTATTTGCTCCAGCTGCAATAACTCCTCCACCAGCTAAAATCATAGGTTTTTGACTGTTTTTAATCATTTTACAAGCCTTTTTAACCTGTTTTATATTACCTTTAAGTGTAGGATTATATCCTGGGGTCTCAATTAAAGTTGTTTCATATTTGTTTAATTCCCTAACCTGCATTTCCTTTGGAAAATCAATTAAAACAGGACCCTGACGACCTGTACTTGCAATGTCAAAACTAGATTTTACAATAGATGGAATTGTATCAGGGTCATGGATCTGATAGTTATGTTTTGTAATAGGCATTGAAATTCCCATGATATCAGCTTCCTGGAAAGCGTCATTACCTATTGCACTTAGATTTACCTGGCCTGTAATGGCAACGATTGGAGTTGAATCCATGTAAGCATCAGCAATTCCTGTAATAAGGTTAGTTGCACCTGGACCGGAAGTTGCTAAACATACACCAACCTTACCAGAAGCCCTTGCATAACCTTCAGCTGCATGAGCCGCACATTGTTCATGACGAACTAATATGTGTCTAATGTCATCATCATAAATTGAGTCATAAAGAGGAATAACTGTTCCTCCCGGATATCCGAATATAGTGTCTACTCCCTGTTCCTTAAGGGCTTTTAAAATAGCCTCTCCACCATTCATTAAATCACCTTTTAATTGTATAAAATGAATATCTACCAACTGTTAAATTAAAGTCTTTAAAAAAATCCCATACATAATGGTAGACTTAACTTTAAATTATAAATGTAAATATCAATGATTGAAAAAGAATATTTTTTCAATATTATTATATAAAATTTAAAATATAATAATAATATATTTAATGATTAATATAAACTTTAATATATATAAAATATTTTTAGTTTATATTAGAAAACAATATTTTAAAGTTAGACTGATTAAGGAATAATCTTAAAAAAAGGAGAAAATAATATGAAAGTTTTAGTTGTTGGTGCAGGTGCAAGAGAACATGCCATTTGTGATGCTTTAAAGGATGATGTAGAACTATATACCTATATTAGTAAGAAAAACCCTGGAATCTCAAGAATGTCCACATACACCATTGGTGATGAGGGAGAGGTTGATAAGGTAGCGGAATATGCTAAAGAGAACAATATTGAACTTGCAGTAATCGGACCAGAATCACCTCTTGGAGAGGGTATTGTCGACAAACTTGAAGAGGTTGGAGTTAAATGTGTAGGACCTTGTAAAAGTGCAGCAAGAATTGAAACTGATAAATCATTTATGAGAAATCTTTTTGAAAAATACGATATTCCAGGATCATTAACCTACAAGGTATTTGACAACACCAAGGATTTAAATGAATTTCTAGACTCATATGACAAGGAAGTTGTTGTAAAACCTGTAGGACTAACAGGTGGTAAAGGAGTTAAAATTGTAGGTGACCACCTAAAGGACAACAATGAAGCTAAGGAATATGCGTCAGAAGTTATCGATAATGTAATGGGCGGATTTGCACAGGTAATTATTGAAGAAAGAGTGATTGGAGAGGAATATACAATTCAGGCTTTCTGTGACGGACAACACCTAGCTCCAATGCCAGCAGCACAGGACCATCCACATGCATTTGAGGGAGACCAAGGTGCGATTACAGGAGGTATGGGTTCATATTCCGATAAGGGAGGATTACTACCATTTTTATCACAGGAAGATTATGACGCTTCTGTAAAAATCATGCAGGAGGTTGTTGATGCAATAGCCAAGGAGGCTAAACCTTACAAGGGAATATTGTATGGTCAGTTCATGTTATCCTCAGACGGACCACGCTTGATTGAGTTTAATGCAAGGTTCGGGGATCCTGAAGCAATGAATGTACTTCCTCTCATGAAAACCAAAATGGTTGATGTATGTAAGGCAATTGCAGATGGAAACCTGGATAAAGTCGAGTTCAATAATCTTGCAAGTGTCTGTAAATATATTGTACCTGAGGGATATCCAGATACAGAGTATGCCGGCGAAAAGATAGAGGTTGACGAGAAGGCAATTGAGGATTTAGGTGCAAAAGTCTTCTATGCATCAGTAAGTGAAGATGACGATGGAGTAAAACTTACAGGTTCAAGGGCTCTCGGTATTGTGGCTCAAGATGAATCCATTAGCGAAGCTGAAAAGATTGCAGAAAAAGCATGTGAATTTGTAAAGGGTCCTGTCTATCATAGAAGTGATGTTGGAACAGAGGAACTTGTACAGAAACGTGTAAACCACATGAATGAAATTAAAGGTTTATAAGATAAGATTAATAAGATTAAGATTAATTAATCTAAAATCTTATTCTTTTAATCCTAAAAATTGGTCCAATACAGATTAGTCAATTAAATAATAAATAAAGTACTTTTTTTCTATTTTTAATCTTTAATATTTTTAAGATTAATCATATTACAATTTCATAGTCCACTTTTCTATTATCCCTTATTCTAGAATCCATGTCCACCAAATCAAAAACCAGCGGATTTTTTATTAGAACAGACCATGTCTCATAGGTCACCTTTATAAAGTCATCATTCAGCTTTATATGGTCATGTATGATTGGACATTTATAGGGAAATTCACTTTCATCAAAGATTAGATGGAGTTCCCCTTTCTTGTTTAAATGAGGTATTAATGGAAATGTCCTACATTGAATCGGTCTAATGCTACGATCGCATTTTGGCGGATTGGTGCATCTTACAAGATATATTCGACCCTTCCATGAGTGGGGATATCTAATCTCAGATGAATCAACGTAATACAACTCGAAACTATCACTATCCTCATACATCAATTCCTCACCAGGCAATAGATATAATGCCAAATCCTCATTGTGATAATCCTCTGCATCATAAACGCAACATACCTCCCCACATAATTTTCCACAGTCAAAATCAACAGGGGATACCTGATCCAAACGTTTATAAATCTTCTTAATATTTTCCTTCATTTCATCTGCACTAGTTTCCATATAAATTCAACCTATTATTCTATTTGTTTTCATGATATTTGAAAATTAATCTAAAAATCATATCCAATAATCTAATAATTTCCATACAAATTTGAAAATAATACTAAAACCTATTAAATCAAATAACAATTCTATTAAATAAGTATTACTGTAAAAAAAATTGAAAATCTTTTAGATAAATTGAAAATACTAATTAATAACAATTTAGAATATAGTATAATATCATATCTAGATATATGTAAATACATTAAATTTTCAATATTTTAGAAAGTATTTATAAATAGAAAAAACAAATATATAATTTTAATTTTATTAATTTATTGGAGAAATTAAATGAATAGTCTTTTATCAATTACTGATTTGGAAGATAATATAGAAAATATCATTAATTTAGCTAGTGATTTTAAAGATGGTAAATTTGATGATGAAGAGCCATTAAAAGACAAGAAATTAGCTATGATCTTTCAGAAATCATCAACACGTACAAGAGTATCCTTTGAAGTGGGAATGTATGAATTAGGTGGAACTGCACTATTTTTATCCACAAATGATATTCAACTTGGTAGAGGAGAACCTATTAAAGATACCGCCAAGGTTTTAAGTAGATATGTTGATGGAATAATGATAAGGGCTACTAATCATGCAGATGTTGTTGAATTGGCAGAGGAAGCAGACGTTCCTGTCATCAATGGATTGACTGATGTTGAACATCCATGTCAAGCATTTGCAGATATATTAACCATTAAAGAACACAAGGGAGATTTAAATAGAAAATTGACCTTTGTCGGTGATGGAAATAATGTATCAAACTCACTTTTACTAATTTGTGCTTATTTAGGAATGGACTTTGCAATAGCTTGCCCTAAAGGATATGAACCAGATAAGAAGATTACGGAAAAAGGTTTAGAAATAGCTAAAGAAACTGGTTCTACAATAACCATTACACCTGATTTAGAACTTGCCTTAAAAGATGCTGATGCTGTATACACTGATGTCTGGGTAAGTATGGGTGAAGAGGAAGAGGCAGAAAAAAGAAATAATGACTTTGCAAAATATCAGGTAAATGAGGAAACCATGAAATTAGCAAAAGACGATGCCATATTTATGCATTGTTTACCTGCAATAAGAGGTAAAGAGGTAACAAGTGAAGTTATTGATGGTCCTCAATCTGTTATATATGATCAGGCTGAAAACAGGTTACATGCTCAGAAAGCTATAATGTATCATTATTTAAAAGATTAAATTAACTCATTTGAGTTAATTATTACTATTTTTTTATATTCCTAGCTTATTTTTTCTATATTTAATTTTTATGCTTTATTTTAGAAATCTAATAATTCTGATTAATTTTAATCCTAAACTATTAGATATAATTCAGGATAATATTGATTTTTTATAAAAAATAGCTTATAAGTTATAAGTTATAATCAGAAATTTGTTATTTACTTATAAACTATTATTATAAGTTATAAATTATAAGTTATATGTTATAATTTATAATCTATTAAGACATTATCAAAAGCTTTTTTTTCAATTTGTATGTTATAAATTTAGAAAATGCTTAATAACTTAATAGATATAGACAATAATGTATCTTAAAAAACTTATGGGGGCGAAATATGGAGAATAAAGATATAATATTAATTGCAGTGATTGTGATTGTTTGTATTGCCATCCTTTCCCTTGCAGCTTATTTTGTTTTATCTAGTAATGACAATAACCAGGATATAGTAAATAACACAGTCAATCTTACAAATAACAGTACCGATAACACTACAAATCTAACAGATGATGATGAAAGCAGCAACAGCCAATCAAGCTCAGATTCATCAAGCGGTGACAACGGTTCACACAGACTTAAGGAAAATGATACTGGAAGGGACGGTTGGAATCCTAAGGAACATGAAACATATAGTGAAGACATAGGTAATGGGTATCATAAAGTCCATTATGATGACGGATATTATAGAACTGCAGACTCCGATGGTAATGTAGTATCTTATGGTTTCGCTTAGAGACTGCAACCTAATCTTAATCTTATTTTTTTATTTTTAAATTAATATAATCTCTTTTATATCGAAATCTAATTAAATCTAAAATAAATCTATTTAAGATAAATTAAGCCTATTTATACTAAAATCTAATTAAATCAGATATAAATCTCTAAGAGAACTTAAATTTATTTATATTAAAATCTAATTATATTATTAAATGAAATATAAACCTTCTTTTAAAGAATTAAAAGATTAAAATATGTCTGAATTTAAATCAATTATTTAAAGATTAATTTCAAACTTTAGAAAATTTTTGAAAATAGCCAAGCTTTATATACTAGAAAAAAGTATATAAATAATACTTGCATATGCAAGTGTTGAATATTAAACTATTGACAATAAAAGAATTAATTTTTATAATCACTATTTAATTATTATAAAGGAAGATAAAATGGCAGAAGATATGGATACTGAAACAGTTAGAATGATTCGGGGAGATCCAAAAAAGGCATTGCTAAAGTTATCATGGCCTATGATTATTAGTATGCTACTTATGAGTGCTAACAACATTATTGATAGTGTGTGGGTAGCAGGTCTTGGATCAGATCCCCTTGCAGCACTGGGATTTGTGACACCTCTTTTCTTAATATTGGTAGGTATAGGAAACGGAATAGGTGCAGGAGCAAACTCCCTAATATCAAGGAAAATAGGAGAGAAACAACATTATGAAGCAAATAATGCAGGATGTCACTCATTAATAATTGGACTTATAACCACCATACTCCTTACAGTCGTGTTACTTGTATTCTTAAAGCCTATCTTAATTGCAATGGGTGGAAAGGATGTATTAAGTTATGGTATGAGTTATGGAAGTATCATAATAATCGGTACATTTACATTAACCTTACCGGCATTGTTCGGAAGCATATTAAGATCCGAGGGAGATGTGAAAAGAGCAACCATACCACTTGCGGTTACAGCAATATTAAACATGATTCTAGATCCGATATTCATCTATGTGCTTGGACTTGGTGTAGCTGGAGCAGCTATAGCGACTGTTTTAAGTGGACTTGTAGATTTAATTATACTTGTCTATTGGGTGATGATTAAGAAGGATACCTACATATCAATTGAGAGAAAATATTTCAGACAAGATACAAGTATGTATAAGGACATTCTTCTTGTAGGTATACCGGCTAGTATTGAACAGCTAATCATGTCAATTACCGCAATCATCCTAAATGCAATCCTTGCGATGGTTGGAGGAACCGTATCAGTAGCTGTATATACTGCAGGCTGGAGGCTTGTACAAATTGGAATAATGCCTGCAATAGGTATTGGAACCTCTGCAATTACAGTAGCAGGAGTTGCATATGGTGAAAGGGATTACAACAAGTTAAAAACAACACTTAATTACAGTGTAAAGATTGGATTTATAACCGCTTTAATTGTTGCGGTAATATTCTTTATATTCTCAGATCAATTAGCATATATGTTTTCATATTCCTCATCAAGTGCAGAACTATCACCACTCATATCACAATTCTTAAAGATTATGTGTCTATACATCCTGCCTGTATGTTTTGGTATATCAGCAAGTTCAGTGTTACAGGCACTTGGAAAGGGAACCCAATCCCTCATATTAACAGCCAACAGATCATTAATATTAGATGTGATATTTGCTGCAGTAGCTGCGTTCATGCTTTATGCAGGAGCTACTGGTGTATACTGGGGTATTGTTATAGGAGATATTCTAGGTTCAATATTTGCATATATCTACTGTAGATATTATATTAAAAGACTATACAAACTTGGAATATTCAAACAGAAACCAAATGATTCCAAATAGAATAAACAGGATAAACAGTTAGAATAAAAAATCTATCAATTAAGGTGAAACATGAAAACCGTCAAAAAAGAGTTTAGTGATAGGGATATAATGGAATATCCCCTTCCTAAAATCTTATCTATAATATTTCGTTCCCATAACATGTATCTTTCCAATCTCTTAAAGGAAACCGAGATTAATTCCGGGGAATTTCCATTTTTAATTAATTTATATCGAAGAGATCACGTAACACAGAAAGACCTAGCAGATGAATTTAGTGTAAGTGAAGGTACTGTTGCAAGGGCCGTGAAAAAACTTGAGGATAAAGATCTTATAGAAAGAAAGGAGAATCCCAAAAATAGACGAGAAAAAATCATCACCATCACGGATGAGGGAAGGGATTTTGCAAGTAAAGTATTTGATGTAGACAATAGATGGGAAGATGAGATATTAAATCACTTAAGTGAAGATGAAAGACTCATATTTAAAAAAGAATTACTTAAAGTTGAAGAAAATTCCACAGAGATTCTTAAAAGATTTGAGTAAATATTCATCTTTCAACTATTTTATACAGCAATTTCTATTTTTATAACATTAATTTAATTAATAAACTAAAACTATCAGAATCATTTTTTTATTTAACAGTTATTGAAATTTAATTAAAAATATAAGTTGTAAGTTATAAGTTATAACTTAAATAAAAAATAGTATTTTAATATGATAGCTTAGACTAATTAAACAACTAATATTTATCTAGATAATTAATATTTACAGCATATAAAAGCTTTTTTTATTAAAAACAGGATTTTAATCTAGATTAATGATAATTATTATATTAAATAAAGTTATAACTTATAAGTTATAATCTGAAAATAGCTACAAAATAAAAGAAATCAACTTACTAGAACCGACAAAAATAGTTAAAACAGAATAGAATTACTAAAATAAAGAAAAATAGCCAAATAAAAAATAAAAAATTAAAAAGAAGATAAGACTACATCCTATTAGGTGCAGTTACTCCAAGAATATCCAATGCATTCTTTAAGGTGATTTTAGCCTTTTCAACTAAAACTAATCTAGCACCTTCAAAGTCAGAACCGATTACTTGATTTTCTTTGTAGAATCTGTTAAAGTCACTAGCTAATTCTTGACAGTAATTTGCAATCGGATGGATTCTTCTAAGCTCTGCAGATTCTCCAATGAGTTTAGGATATTTGGATAATGTTCTGATAAGATTGGATTCAAATTCATTTGGAGACCAGTTATCTTCACACTCAATACTATCTAAATCAATGCCCTGATTTTTAGCCTTCTCAAGTAATTTGGAAGCACGTGCGTGAGCATATTGTATAGATGCACAACCTCTCTCAAAGTTTAAAGCCTCATCCCATTTGAATTTGATGTGTTTTTCAGGGGATAATCTTGCGATATAGAATCTGATTGCACCGATACCAATCTCTTCTGCAATCTCGTCTATTTCCTCTTCAGATAAGTCATGACGTCTTGAGATGATCTCGTCCTTAGCCCTTGATACTGCCTCATCTATAAGTTCATCTACAGATATGAAGTTACCTGTACGTGAGGACATTGAACCTTCCGGCAATGTAATGAATTCATAGAATAATACTTCCACCTTATCACTGTTAGGTTCAATCTTTTCCAATATCTCAAGTGCAGCTTTAACTTGACGGAATGCCAATTTATGATCTGCTCCTAAGATATCTAAAACAATGTCTCCCTGGTCACATTTATACATGTGATATGCAATATCCCTTGTGGAATATAAGGAAGTACCGTCTGCCCTTCTTAATACAAGATTGTTCTTAATACCAAAATCAGCGAGTTTCAACCTTAAAACATCTTCCATACGTGCATATCCGATTTCCACCATCTCGTCAACATAGCGGTCCACATCACCATTACGTACAAAGGTACCTTCCCATACAAACTTATCATGTTTTACATGCATACGTTTCAAGGTTTCTTTAACACCGTCAAGACATTTATTGATTGTATCCTCAAAGAGTTTGTTTAACTTATCATTGTCTCCTTTCTCATATTCTTTAATCAAATTGGTTACACCGTCTTCAAGTGATGGATCCTCTTTAAATGCCTGATTTACTTTAAGGTATACAAGACCGATATTGTGGTCTATCTTGTCCTCACCTTGATCTTCTATTTTTAAACCTAGTTCCTTAATACCATATACAACCATGGCAAGCTGTCTTCCCATATCATTTACATAGTATTGGGTCTCGACTTCCCTTCCAGAGGTTCTAAGTAATCTTGTTAAAGAATCCCCTATAATAGAATTTCTGATGTGTCCAATATGTAAAGGTCCATTTGGATTAGCTGATGTATGTTCCAATACAATCTTTTGATCTATTTTAGGAAGTTGGCCATAGTTCTCATCTATTGAGTCAAGTAATCCTTTAGAATACTTATCGTAATCAATGAAGAAGTTTACATATGGTCCTTTAGCTTCTATCTTAGTGAATAATTCAGGTTTTTCAATTACACCAACAATATCCTCTGCAATCATAGCAGGTGATTTCTTTAAAATTGGAGCTAATTGAAAGGTAACTGTAGAAGCGATATCCCCCATTTCATGATTTGGTGGGAATTCTAACATGATTTTATCTTTTGATACTTCCGCATCTAATTTGCAGGTAGCATCGTATAACGCATTAATAGCAAGTTGTTCTAATTCATCGTACATTGGTTCACCTAAAAATAATTCTAGCCTTATGAAAATTAAAGATTTATAATTCAAGGCTTGTTATAATAAAATTCATATAAAAATAAGTAAGAGTTATAAAAGGATTAATATCCTTTTAAAGCTATAGTAACATATCCTAATTTAGGAATAATTAATGGTTGACCATTAACTGTAACGACCCTCTCTTTAATTTGATCAGCTGTAGCCAGATAAGGATCTGGAGCAGTGTTATGATCACCTTTTATCTCATAATAGGTGGTTCCATTAATATTAGTTATATTGATTATTCTATGTACAACTGGACTGTTATACCAGGTTGCATCATAAACAACAATATCTCCTACTTTAACATCGTTTGGATTGAATTCGCTTATGCCGAACATGTCTGCCTTCTCAACAACTACAATATCTCCTCTATAGAATACAGGTTCCATACTTCCAGAGACTACAACATTTAAATGCTGTCCTGCAATTAAGACAACAACAATAATTACGATGTATAGAATTATTTCTTTATAGTTAGTCAAAGAAACACCTTATGAATTTAATAAAAAAAATTTAAAATAATTTTATATAAATTATAAAAATTACAATTATTTATATTATAATTTAAGTTTATAAATTCTATTATATAAAAATGTTATTTTGATTAAAAAAATAGATTTTGATAAATTCTTAAAAAAGAATAGTTAAAGATTAAAAGATAGATTAAGGGAGCTATCTTAAAATAGCTCCTTCATCTGCAGATGAGACAGATCTTCTGTAAATATCCAACCAACCAGATACTGGTTTTTCAGGAAGTTTTACAGTTTTCCTCCTTTCTTCTAATTCCTCATCACTTAATTCCACATTAAGTTTTTTGTTTAGAATATCGATTTCGATGATATCCCCGTCTTTAATAAGTCCTATTGGACCTCCGCTCATAGCCTCAGGAGAGACATGTCCTATACATGGACCTCTGGTACCACCTGAGAATCTTCCATCGGTGATGAGACCTACATTCTTAATGCCCATACCCATAATAGCAGATGTTGGGTTTAACATCTCTCTCATACCTGGTCCACCTTTTGGTCCTTCACAGCGGATAACAAGGATATCCCCCTCTTTGATTTCATGACCAAAGATAGCTTCAACAGCATCCTCTTCTGATTCATAGATTTTTGCAGGTCCTTTAAGATGTAATAGATCATCAGGTACTGCTCCCCTTTTAACGATTGAACCGTTTGGTGCAAGATTACCTTTCAATATTGCAAGTCCACCTTCCTTGTGAATAGGATTATCTAATGGACGGATTAAATCTGAATCCTTAATTTCTGCCTCGTCTATTATCTCGGCAATGGTCTTACCGCTACAGGTTAAACAATCGGTATTTAATTTAGATTGAAGTGATTTTAACACTGCAGGTATGCCTCCAGCCTCATGTAAATCCTTCATAGTACTTTGACCTGCAGGGGATAATAATGTGATATGAGGAATTTCATTACTGATTTCATCAAATAAATCGATGTTTACAGAAACACCTTTATCCTCAAGTTCTGCTGCAATAGCCGGAATATGAAGTGCGGTGTTACTGGATCCACCAAGTGCCATATCCATTGCAATCGCATTTTCAAATGCGTCCTGTGTCATGATGTCAGAAGGTTTTAAATCCTCTTTAATCATTTCCACAATACGTTTACCTGATTCATATGCTATTTTTTTCTTATCCTCGGACAATGCTAGTGCGGTAGCGCAGTGTGGAAGGGACATACCTAATGTTTCTGTAATACAAGCCATTGTGTTTGCTGTAAATAAACCGGAACAACTACCTGCCCCTGGACAAGCACAGTGTTCAAGTTCATCTAAATCATCTTCTGTGATTTTTCCTGCAGACAATTCACCACATGCCTCATAAACAGTGATTAAATCTGCATTTTTACCTTTAAAATGACCTGGTTCCATTGGTCCTCCAGTTACAACAATGGAAGGAACATCCACCCTACCAGCAGCCATTAACATACCTGGAACAACCTTATCACAGGATGGCATTAATACAAGACCATCTAAACTATGACCCTTTGCCATACTCTCCACGGTACTTACAACTATTTCCCTTGAAGGAAGGGAATATTTCATACCTTCATGGTTCATTGCAATACCGTCACAGATTGCCATTGTGTTAAATTCAAAAGGAATTCCTCCAGCATCACGGATACCTTTTTTTACATATTCGACTAATTCCCTAAGGTGTATATGACCTGGAACAATTTCTACATAACTGTTTGCAATACCAATAAATGGTTTATTAAAATCTTCATCTTTAAGTCCACAAGCTCTTAAAAGAGACCTGTGTGGTGCTCTTTGTGGACCTTTCTTAATATTATCACTTTTCATATGATCACTTAAATAATAATATAATTAAAATAAATAGTAATTTTATATCTATAATTCATTTTATAAAAAATTGATTAAATAAGGTTCAACCAATAACTTTAGAAATAATTTTATCAAAAAAATATCATATAATATTGAATAGTATTTAAAAAAGGAGATTGGAATGGATAGGAAAATTAAGGTTTTATTTATTTTTATAGTCATTATCTTAATAGCCCTTGGATTATACGGCTATTTCCAGGCAAACAACACCTTCAATCAAAATCAGATAAGTGATGGTTCCGCAATATCAGAAAATGGCCACTATAATAGTAAGGATGATGTTGCTTTATATATCGAGAAATTCCATAAACTGCCGTCAAATTACATTACAAAAAGCGATGCAAGAAAACTGGGATGGAGAGGAGGATCTGTTGAGGAATATGCTCCTGGAAAGAGTATAGGTGGAGACAGGTTTACCAACCGTCAGGAGGTTTTGCCAAGTGGGGAAAACTATATTGAGTGTGACATTGATACAAATGGAACAGATTCAAGAGGCTCCAAACGTATAGTATATTCCACCACAGATTATGATATCTATTACACATCTAATCACTACAAAACATTTACAAAACTAAATTAGTTTAGATTAACAGTTAAATTAAGATAGTTAATTATAATCTTCAATACTAAAAATAGACTAAATTAAAGAAGTGGATTACAATCATAATACTGAAAAATATAGTAAATTAAGTATATTAAAGGAGAATCGGTTGATTTAAATGAAAAACATATATTTAGAGGGGGAAAGACTAAAATCAGATTATCATAGATATCTTAAAGAGAAGTTTGATTTTCCAGACTATTATGGAGAGAATCTAGATGCGTTATATGATTGTTTAACAGAAATAGGAATTGAAACATTAATTACAATCAATGATTCGTCTAACTTAGATGAAAAACTTATAGATACTTTTAGGGATGCATCAGACGAAAATCCACATGTTAATCTTAAACTGGAATAACAGCCCTATTTTTTTAATACTTTTTAAATATAATTTATAAGTTATAACTGCTTTAATTTAAAAAAAATGCTTATAAGTTATAACTTATAATTTAATTATTTATTAATAAAAAATCTAAAAAAAGGATTAAGGGACCAGTATTAATAAATAAGGCAATATTAAGAATCTAAAGATTAATTAAATGAGTTTCTATAATTCAAATAAAAAATAAGAAAAGAATTAAAACAATCATATTAAGTTTAACTTATAAGTTATAATAAAAAAATCAAGGATTAGTTAATGGTTCAATTTTTTTAAAATTATGAGAAAACCAAAATGACCAGATGAAAATCATTAAAAAAAATATACTATAAATATTATTATAACATAAATTTAATTATTATATTAAAATTAAATTTAAGAAATTTTCTAATTTTTATATAATTGATTTATTTTAAATTTTATTATTTTATCAAAAAGGTGATTAAATGCGAGTATTACTCATTCACTCAGATTATATTAAATACGAGACAAAAAATAAAACTCCTGTAGCTGAAGAAATTGATGAAGCTAAAAAAAATGGAGCTTTTGATGAGTCATTAGTTGTTTTTACATCTGTTGAAAAAGAGGATGAAAAAAACCCTGATGCAATTGCAAAAAATTTAGTTAAAGAAGTTAAAAAAGTTTATGACGAAGTTAAAGCAGAAAATGTAGTATTATATCCATATGCACATTTATCTTCCTCATTAGGTTCCCCTAAATTTGCTATTGAAATATTGAAAGAAGCTGAGGAACTCTTAAAAGAGGACGATTATGATGTATTCAGAGTACCATTCGGTTGGTATAAAGGATTCCAATTATCCTGTAAAGGACATCCATTAAGTGAACTTTCAAGAACCATCACTGCCGATATGGAAGACGATGACGAAGAGGAAAAGGACAAGGGACCAGGTTCCAAATGGTTCATCCTAGAAGACGGTCAGCTTTCAGATTGTGATAAATACGACTACACCAACAAAGGACAATTAGAGAAATTGGTTAAAAACGAATTAGGTCATGGTGAGTCCGAGGAAGTTGAACCTCCTCATGTTAAACTAATGAGAGAAAAAGAGTTATGTGATTATGAAAGTGCTTCCGATGTTGGAAACCTTAAATGGTATCCTAAAGGTCGTTTAGTACGTGATTTATTATCTGATTATGTTTACAACTTAGTTGTAGATCAAGGTGCAATGCCTATTGAAACACCAATCTTCTACAACCTAGAGAATGATGCCATTAGGGAACATGCAGCTAAATTCGGTGAAAGACAATACAGGACTGCAACTAAAAATCCTTTAATGCTTAGGTTTGCATGTTGTTTCGGTGCATTCAGAGTAATGGGAGATACCTTCCTAACATGGAAAAACCTACCTGCTAAGGTCTATGAGCTTTCAACCTACAGTTTCAGATATGAGCAAAAAGGTGAAGTAGTAGGTCTTAAAAGATTAAGAGCATTTACAATGCCTGATTTCCACAGTTTCTGTAAGGATATGGATTCAACATTAGTTGAATTTGATAAACAGGTAGACATGTGTGTACAGACCGGTGTAGATCTTGATGTCAATTATGAGATTATCTTCAGGGCTACCCAGGACTTCTATGACGAACATAAGGAATGGATGTATAACACAGCAAGAAGAATTGGAAAACCAATGCTTTTAGAAATCTTACCTGAAAGAAAACACTACTGGAGTTGTAAAATAGACTTTGCAGCAATCGATTACTTAGGTAGACCAATTGAAAACCCAACTGTACAAATCGATGTTGAAAGTGGAAAACGTTTCGATATTAACTATATCGGGGAAGATGAGAAGGAACATCATCCAACAATCCTACATTGTTCACCTACAGGAAGTATCGAAAGGGTTATCTGTAGTTTACTTGAAAAGACCGCAATTGAAAAGGACGAAAGGGCTCCTATGCTTCCAACTTGGTTAAGTCCAATACAAGTTAGGATCTTACCGATTGCTGATAAACATCTTGACTATGCAAACCAATTAGCTGATAAGATCCAAGCTAACAATATCCGTGTAGATGTTGATAACAGTGAAGATAGGGTAGGTAAGAAAATAAGAAACGCATCCAAAGAGTGGATTCCATACATATTTGTTGTTGGTGATAAGGAACTTGAATCAGATACTGTACAGGTAACTGTAAGGGAAACCGGCGAGAAAGTAGATATGACTATTGATGAATTAATCCAGGAAGTATCTAATAAAAACAAAGGAATGCCTTATAGAAGATTACCAATTCCAAGAAACACCGCTCAAAGAATACACTTCTAGGTGTTAAAATTAATATCTTAATTTTTAAGATATTAAATCATCTTTTTTCATGAAAAAGGAATAATAAAAAACCAAAACCATTGCAATAGTAATGAAACTGATTACAAATAATGAAAAAAGAATAATTGAAATTAAAATTAATAAAAAAACCAGAATCTAAATTTAATATGGAAATTCTTTAAAGTTTGAATGTATATCAATCTAAAATTTAAAAGAATTTTACAATCAATAACATTAAAAAAAAATTAAAATATTTATGTATTTAAAAACATAATATATCATGGTTATAAATCTAGAATTACTCTAAAAATCAGTAATTGATTTATTATAATTGGAGGATATGAAATGTATAATATAGGAGAAGCTCTTATTGGAGACGGAAACGAATTAGCTCATGTTGATTTAATGATTGGAGATAAAGAAGGTCCTGTTGGAAATGCTTTTGCAAATGCTTTAGCAAATCTTTCTGTAGGTCACACACCTCTTCTTACTGTCATTAGACCTAACTTAATGACCAAACCTGCAACTGCAATTGTACCTAAAGTAACAGTTGGAAATTTAGAAGATGCAAGTAAAGTATTTGGACCTGCACAGACTGCAGTAGGTAGAGCAGTAGCAGATGCTGTAGAGGAAGGAATTCTTCCTAAAGATAAAATTGATGACATTGTTTTAGTTGTATCTGTTTATGTACATCCAGAAGCAGAAAACTACAGAAAAATTTACCAATACAACTATGGTGCAACCAAATTAGCAATTAGAAGAGCAATGAAAGGATATCCTGATATCAATAAAGTATTAGCAGAAAAAGATCGTGGAACTCACCCAATAATGGGATTCAAAGTACAAAGATTATGGAACCCTCCATACTTACAAGTAGCACTTGATTTAGATAATCTTGATGCTGTTAAAAACATAATGAATGCATTACCTCAAAGAGAAAGAATCCTTATTGAAGCAGGTACACCACTCGTTAAGAAATTTGGTGTTGGTGTTGTAGGTAAAATCAGAGAATTACGTCCTGACGCATTTATTATTGCTGATTTAAAAACCTTAGATGTTGGAAGAGTAGAAGTTAAAATGGCTGCAGATGAGACTGCAGATGCTGTTGCAATCTCAGGTCTTGGAACTGTTGAATCTATTGAAAAAGCAATCCATGAGGCTCAAAAACAAGGAATCTACTCCATATTAGATATGATGAATGTAGATGACTTTGAAGGTAAACTCAAACAACTTAAACCTGAACTCAAACCTAACATAGTTTTACTCCACAGAAATGTAGATCTAGAAACTACCAAAGCTGAAAAAGGTGAAGATACCAGTAATATGACCGAATGGGGTAATATTAAAGCTATCAAAGAAATTATGGATGGAGGTTTAGTTGCTGTAGCAGGCGGAATCACTCCTGAAAAAGTCGAAGAGGCTACATCTAAAGGAGCAGACATTATTATTGCTGGAAGATACATTATTGGTTCAAAAGATCCAAGAAGAGCTGCTGACGATTTCTTAGCACACTTCCCAGTAGATCCAGACAATATGAGACTTGCTCTCGATGAAGATGAAACCATCTAAATAGTTTTATAAAAACTATTTTTACTCTTTTTTTTAATTTTATAGACCAACTCTTTTTTTAATAAAAAACTTTTTATAATTCATTTAGAATAAATGAATAATAATAATAATTTTCTTAAGGTGATTTTTATGGGTTTTTGTAATTCTTGTGGTAAACCTATGAGTAGAGGAGACGAATTAGGGACAAACAAAGATGGAAGTAAAAATGAATATTACTGTGCAGACTGTTATCAAAATGGAGAATTTACAGAACCGGATTTAACAGTAGAGGACATGATTGTTAAAAAAGCACAAGAGATGATGGATAAAAATCCTGATTTAAGGGAATCAGATGCGACTGGTGTATTAATTACCTTCCTACCTAACCTTAAAAGATGGAATCCTAACTATGAACAGGAAACCTCAAACCATTTCCAAAGAAGACCACAAGGCTATAGGGGAGGATACAATCCTAACCTTGATGATGATGAGGAAATTTAAATCATATTCTAATTTTATACCTTTTTTTACCAATAATGAAACTATTACCAAATCAATAAATGTCTAGATAGCTTTTTTCAAGAAGATACTAATAAATAGTTTTTCAATTTACTCTTTTTTATAAAATAAAAAAAACAATAATTAAATATAGAATCAATTTACTTTTTTTTAAATTATTTTTTACTTATTTTTTCCATGTTAATTTAAAGTAAATTCTTTAGAGGAATGCAAAATAATAAAAAATATATTAGGTCAATCTAATAAATAGATAGTACAATGTAAATTTCTAGGAAATATAGAAATTTATAAAATTCAAGGGGATGAATATGGAAGAAAATAATATTATAGAAGATAATTTTTTTATAATTGATTCAAATAATTTAAACAATGTGGAATCAAAATTCTATGGATACACAATTTACAATAATGAAATTATCACATCAAAAGAGTTTAATAAAGATATTAAATTAGAAGGAGACGGGGCATATATAGATATATCTAAAGATAATAATCAGATTATTATTTCACAAGATTTCTTTGGATCCTATGGACTATATTTATATGAGTATAATAATATATTCGTTATCGCCAATTCCTTTCTAAAATTAGTTGAATATCTAAAAGATAAATATCCTATTTCTTTAAATGAAGACTGTGCTAAATCTTTTATTGCTGCAGATTTATGTGCAATTTCATATAAAAGCACAATGATTAATGAAATTCAAATCATTCCTAGAAATTATACTTTAAAAATCAATATTAATTCAAAAAGATTAGACTTTGAAAAGATTGACTATAAAGAAGATAGTATTGAAGTTAATTCTAAAGAAGGTATAAAAACCTTAGATAATTGGGTTGATAAATGGGTTAAAATAATTAGGAAATTATTCGAAAAAAAACACTATCTTAATATTGATTTAAGTGGTGGTTTTGATTCAAGATTAACATTATTATTAATATTACGGTCTAATATCGATTTAAATCAAATAAACGTTCATTCAATAAATGATAATTTATTTACACATAAAGAAGATTTTGAAATTGCATCTTCAATTTCCGAATATTATAAGTTTAAATTAAATACAGAACTACATCCCTCCACAACAGGTTTCAAATCAATTAAAACCCCGATCAACATATCTTTTTATAGCAAACTTTGTTTTCATAAACAAATGTACTATAATTTAGGATATCATGAAGATCAAATATTTAAAATTGTAGGATACAGTGGTGAATGTATAAGGGAATATTGGATTGATACTCCAGAAGAATATATGAATAAATGTTTAAAGCGAGCATCAGATTATTCAGAAGAGTTAAAAAACCCTACAAAAAATATCATAGAAAAATCCCTTGAAGAATTACAAAAAGATTACAATATAAAACAAAATCTACCTATATTAACAACATTATTGTATAAAGAAGTTAGAACTAGAAACCATTCTTGTAAATCAATATTAGAAAGCTTACTATCAAATAATTATAAATTAGCTCCCCTTATGGATAAGGAATTATATAAATTAGATAGATTTAATGAAAATATTAAAGATGGTAACTTATTAATAGCTCTAATATTTACAAGGTACTGTCCAAAACTTTTAGATTTTAAGTTTCAAGGTGGAAGATCCATAAATAAAGAGACAATTGAATTTGCTAAAAAAATTAATGAAAAATATCCCCTTAAACTTGAAAAACCTGAATTTTTATCTAAAAGCAGTAAACAAATGAAAAATTTAACCAATAAAAGTTTAATAAAATCCAATAATTCAATAACACATAATTCTATTAATAAATATATCAAAGAAGTATTTTCATCAAACTCCTTTGAAAAAACCTTTGAAATTTACTTCTCAAAAAAATTATATCACAATATTCTAAAATATGTTAATAACCACGACTACTATCCTTTACAGCCAGTAATATCTTCCATAGGAGTATTAAAAATTATTAATGATGTTGATTTTAATAAAAATAAATTTAATAACAATATCTTTGATTGGTTAAACCATTTTATCCAGATACCAAATCAAAACAGAATAAAAAATGAAATTTTCAATCAAATTTTACCATATAACATTGCAAGAATCGACATTAAAAACATGAACAATGATGAAAATAATATTGATATAATTAACATTTCGGATAAATCCTCTAAAATCAACTCACCAGAATGGTTTAATGATGAAAAAGGAAAAGGATATGTTATAGAAAGTTCAATAAACAATGTATCCATAAAGTTTAAATGTATCAACGATGGGAAATTAAATGTCACCTTAAGAAGTAAGGATATTAGAGACAAATTAAACCAACGCTTCCCAATTTACATCGATTACATTAGTTTCATTGTTAATGGAGAGGAACAACTAAATAGAAACCAGTTAATAACCCATGATAAACCATTAAAATATCACAAAGATGTTAAAAATGGTGAAATAATTGAAATAACATTAAAATGGTTACCGTTTAATACAAATAGCGAATATAAATCAGATATCACACAATTAAAAAATGAAATTAATGAATTAAAATCAGAAAATAAATTGCTTAAAAATAGCATAAATTCCCTACAAGAAGAGAACGAAATAATGAAAACAAAATCATACATGATTAAAAATTTATTTAAGATTTGATTAAATTTATAAACACTATTTAATCTTCTTAAAATGAATTTTTATAATTTAAATAATATTATTTTAATTTAAAATTAATTATAAATCTAAAAAAAAGTTATTTATAAAGACTATTCGAGATTCAATATGAATTTTTTAAGTCTTCTGATTAAATATTCATTGGATAGTTGATCGTTTTTAAGTAAAGATAGCTCTTTTTGAAGCTCTTCATATCTTTTAGTTAAATCGATATACTCCTCTTGAAGATTATAAATGATATCATCCTTATAGTCATTTCTAAAACTTTCTTCACTTATCAGTTTACTCTCTGCCGGTTTTTCAAGATCATCTGAATCTTTGTTAACACTATCCCCTATAGATTTAAGATTGTCTAAACCTTTATCAGCTTTATCCTCAATAGGCTTTTCAGGATTGTTTGAATCTTTTTTATCAGTGCCCATTTGAGAATCATTAGATGTACCATCATCTGATAATGAGTTTAAATTAGATTCTCCCAGATTTGTAGAATCTATAGAAGGTAATCTAGATTCCATTTCGGATTGACTATTGGATTCCAAACTGGATAGAGAACCATTAGATTCCAGATTATCAAGGGATGATTTAGTTTCATATGATGCAACTTTCTCCTTTAATTGATTGTTTTCATCCATTAAAGTCTCATATTTAGTCTTTAAATCTGATAAAGTTTTTTCATATTCCTCAAATGGATTTTCAGAATAAGGAAGGATTAAAACATCTTCATTATTTTCAAAAACATTATCCTGTTTTGGTATTGTAATTTGAACCTGCTCTGTTTTGTATTTCTTCTTTTTACCACTTTTTAAGGTTCTAGTATATTCTCTTGAATACTTCTTAACAACACCTTTAGATTGTTTCATAATTACACCATAATCAAAAATAGATATTAATCATATTAAGTTCTATTATTATAGTTATCTTATTTCTTTTATTTATACATATTTATAAAAAAAATGTTATAAACTACAACAAAATTTATTAAAAAACCATTGCTGGTAGATTTAACTAAAGAGATTAAAAACAGGAAAAATATAGTTAAAAAATAGTTTAATTAAAGCAGCATTTTTTTACTTAAAACAGAATCTGTAAACAGCTGTTAAGATAGGTTAAATCTGAAACGATTTAAAAAAGGGTTTAAATAAAAGCCAACATTTAATATTGTTTCGTTAAAGATAGAATTCAATATTCCAATAATAAAGAATAAATTTATATAAAGATATAATATTATTATGTCAAGAAAGGAGAAATTAATACTAGGTATTTGTGGAAGTCCAAGGGAGGAATCTACAGATTACCTAGTAAAATATGCACTAAAAGCCTTAGAGGATGAGGGTTTTAGAACTGCTTTTACAAGTGTAAGTGGTAAGAGAATAGCTCCATGCTACCACTGCGATTATTGTATTGAACACAAGAAATGTATTAATGAGGATGATATGTATCCTGTATATGAGCTTCTTAAAGAGGCCGACGGAATTATCATTGGATCTCCTATGCATAATGGAGGAATCAGTGCTCAGACCAAATGTATCATGGATAGAACCAGAGCCTTAGAGGCAATAGATTATGATATTCTAAGAGGCAAAATTGGTATGAGCATAACCGTAGGTGGTGACCGTGTTGGTGGTCAGGAACTTGCAATTCAGGAAATAAATACCTACTATATATTACATGGAATCATTCCAGTAAGTGGCGGTCCATTTGGCTCCAATTTAGGTCCATGTTTCTGGTCCAAGGATAGTCTTGAAGAGGTCAAAAAGGACAGATACGGATTTGAGGCATTAGATAGAACTTTAAATCAATTTATAAAATTTGTAGATAAGTATATACAATAATTAAAAAAATAACAATCCACTATTTATAAAGGTTCATTTTTTATTAAAAAATTGTATTTCATTTAATCAAAATCTAAAATTTAAATAAAAAAAGTACAAAATCAATAAAAATTGTAAAATTTATGAAAATATTTAAATATGTATAGATATTTATAGATAGTTATGGTGTAAAATTATGGCGGATTCTAAGTTAGCTAGAGGTAGTTTCTTTATATTAATCGGTAATGTAATATTTCGTATAGGAGGATACCTCTATCGTTTTTTAATGGCTACATTATTAGGACCTGCAATGTATGGTATTCTAGGTTTAACACTTCCATTTCAAGGAATATTCCAGATACTTGCTGCAGGAGGTCTTCCACCTGCAATTGCCAAATATGTTGCAGAGTATAATGCCACAGACCAAAAGAATCTTGCAAGACAGACCATTCTAACATCCCTAAAGATAATGATTATTTTAGGACTGGTTATGGGATTTCTGATGATATTCCTAATAGCACCATGGCTTGCAAACGATATTTTCCATAACCCCAATGCATTATTACCTTTAGAGGCTGTTGGTTTAATCACTCCTTTTAGTGTAATTGTTGGAGCGTTTAGAGGCGCATTCCAGGCAGTTTATAAAATGGAATACATCGTTGCAACAAGGGCTGTGGAACAAATATTCATGATTTTATGTGCAACAGCTTTTGTACTTATTGGACTTCAAGCATTTGGTGCGGTTTTAGGTTCAGTAGTAGGATTCTTTGCAAGTTCAATATCCGGAGTATATATCTATAAAAAATATATGGGAGAATATATACAGAAAACAGAGGATCCGAACTGGGTATTTACTAAAAAAGATGAGCTTAAACTTGCAAAACAGTTGGTTCTATTTTCAATTCCTGTAACCATTACCGCAATAGCTGAAATGGTTATATTCAGTATATCCACATTGATTATGGGTGTTTTCTTATCTGACTCATTAATCGGTTATTATACTGCAGCAGATCCGATTGCAAGATTGCCTTTAATCGTATCCACCTCAATTGCAACTACAATACTACCTGCAGCATCTGCAGCATATAGTACCAAAAACAAGAAACAGTTAGATAATTATGTATTCAAATCATATGAATACTCCTTGCTTCTAACAGCTCCACTGTGTATATTTACAGCAATATTTTCAAAGTCCATTATGAGAATTGTATACTTTACAAATCCAGCATACACCTCCGGGGCACTGGCTTTATCCATACTTGTACTTGGTATGACCTTTTATTCCATATATGCAGTTTCAAACAGTATAATTCAGGGAATAGGATATCCTAGAATCTCAATGTATATTCTATTATGTGGATCTGGATTAAATGCAATATTAAATTGGTTTTTAATACAAGAATATGGTATAGCTGGAGGGGCATTAGCTACAACTCTTGCAACATTTATATTAATGATTCCGACAGTTTATATAACATTTAGAGTCACAAAAGCCAAAATTCAACATGGAAAAATAATGAAGGTAATTTTTGCGTCTTTAATCATGGGATTAGCAATTCTATTTATTCCGAATAATCCATATGGTTTAGTACTTGGAATAGTTGTAAGTCCTATAGTCTATATACTGGCTTTAGTAATTCTTAAAATATTTGAAACAGAGGATATTGAACAAATGAAAAATCTGCAAAATAAATTAGGTCCCCTTAAAGGAGTTTATCTAAAAATCGTTAGATTTATTGAAGAGAATGGAATAAGCAAGAACTAATTTTTAAAGTAGAGATTTTAATCTTTACTAAAACTTTTTTTAAATCTTTAAATAATCAGAACTATTTTTAATTAAAAATTAGATTAAAAAAGGTGAAAATAATAATTGTATACCAGTAAAATAACCTTTTAAATGAAGTATGATTAAGATCAATATAAAACTATTTTTTAAGTTAAAAATGACTGATTAAAAGCCAATATAAAACTATTTTTGTAAAAACCTAATATCTTAACTGACTTTAAGTAAAGCTTTTTTAAAAATTATTCAAACTATAACTAATTTCAATAAAAAAATACTCTTAAAGTTAAAACTCAGCATATTATTTTAAGATTTCAAAATTGCTTAAAAATAAATAAAACCATTATAAATTAAAAATAAATTCCTATTAAAAATATCATATTAAGATAATATTCTAATAAAATCCTATCCCAGGATTATAAAATAAAAATATTTTAATTAGAAAAAATATAAATAGATATAATATTTTTTAGGGTAGGTAATTTTTATGACAGAAGTAACAGCCGGAGTAGAATATAAGATAAACCTAGATGGTAAAACATTTTTACTAGATGAAAAGAAATTTAATCTTTTAAAAAATATTAATACCACTAATTCCATCACAAAAGCTGCAAAGCTTACAGATGTATCTTACAGAACCGCATTAAATTATATTGATAAGATTGAAAAAGGTTTAGACATAGCAATTGTAAGCACTAATAAAGGTGGAAAAGGTGGTGGAGGTAGTACCACCTTAACCGATGAAGGTAAAATGATTCTAAAAGAATGTAAAAAAATCAATGCCATTATGGAACTTCATCGTGATGTAAATGAAATCGAGGCTACTGTTCTTGAAATAGATGAACCTAAAGGTGTAATGAAAATACAAATGAAAAATACTGAGTTAACCATTCCTTTACATGAGGAATATAAAGTAGGAGATAAGATTCTTGCTTTAATCAGTTATGACAATATTTTTATTATGTTAGAACCTCAAGAATCTAGTATTCGTAATGTTTTAAAAGGTAAAATCATTGAAATGAAATTGGAAAATGAGATGATTAGACTTAAAGTAGATGTAGATGGAATTGAAATCTGTGCAGATATTACAGTTTCCGCATCTAACGATTTAAAATTAACCATTGGAAAAGAAGTATATATTGGATTTAAAGCTGTTTCTATTGCAACTTTAAAATTATAACAAAGATGGGGTGTTCCATATTATACATATAACAGTAGATGAAAATAGATGCAACGGATGTGGAAACTGCCAAGAAGTTTGTCCAAAAGGTAGGAAAATTTGGAAAATAGATAAGATTGCGCATGCATCAAACTTACAATATTGTCATGTTTGTATGTTATGTGAAATGAAATGCCGCAGAGATGCTATTAGAGTTCATAGATCCTGGTTAAATGAATAGATTATCAAGGATTATTTTATTTTAATAAAAGTTAAAGTGATGTTAATGGAGAGAAAAGCTAAAATTTCAAGAAAAACATCTGAGACAGATATTACACTTGAAATAAATATTGATGGAGAAGGTAACTATAATATTGATACGGGAATCCACTTCTTAAATCACATGTTAGAATCATTTTCACGTCATAGTTTTATTGATTTGAATATTAAAGCTAAAGGGGATATTGAAGTAGATGATCATCACACTGTAGAAGATGTTGGAATTGTATTAGGTGAGGCTTTTCTAGAGGCCATAGGTGATAAAAAAGGTATTAAAAGAATGTCTGACGGAATAGTACCTATGGATGATTCAATAGCTCTAGTTGCAATAGACATTAGTGGACGTAGTTATTGTAACTTAGATGTTCAATTCAAAAATGATAAAATAGGAGATATCACAAGCGACAATATCATACATTTCTTTGAATCATTTGCAAATTCAGCGAAATTAAACTTCTATGGAAAGGCCAAAGGTTCAAATGATCATCATAAAGCCGAAGCCCTCTTTAAAGCATTTGCAAAAACTCTTAAAGAAGCATCAAAAATAGAACACGATAAGATTCCAAGTACAAAAGGAGTTTTATAATCCCTTTTTCTTTTTTTTACTCTTTTTTATACCCTTATATATTATTTTAATTTTGACTTTTTTATAAACCGTTTTTTTAATGGAATCTTCTTATTTGATTTAACTAGATATCCAATAAAATACTGTAAGGATAAGTAAATCTAGAAATCTAATTTCAATAAACAATTAATAAAACCAATAGAAATAGCTAATAAAACAGAATAACAACTAAAAAACTTAAAAAGCCAATATCATATGGAAGAAACAGTGAAAACTAATAAAATAAATAAAAAACTAAATAAAAAAATCTAATTTCAATAAACAATTAATAAAACCAATAGAAATAGCTAATAAAACAGAATAACAACTAAAAACGAATAAAATAAGTAAAACTAGAAAAGTATAGACTAAGTAAATAAATTAAATGATTTTAAAAAAGTGGAATCTAATAGAAAGATGATAATAAGTAGTGAAATACTACTTATTTATCTATTAGATTTATTCTGGTTTTGAAATTAAGTTAACTTTTTTACCTGTGGAACCGTCACTCATGTGTGGGGTTCTTAATACAGTATCATTTGCTTTTTCAATTTCTCTTGCTTCAGTAGCTAATTGAGCAGCAGCAGAAGCCATTTCGTGTGCAGCAGCTACTACAGGTAAGAATTCTTCATAGTTTTTCATCATGAAACAACCTTTCATATCAAGGTCTGCTACTTTAGCACACATTTCATATGCAGCATATGCTTTTGCTTTTGCATATGGACTGGTAAATCCAGCTGCATCTACAGCTTTTTGAGCATTAATAACAAGTTTTGGTAATTCAATTTCTTCTCCAGCATCAGCTTGTGCGATTACTCCGTCGATAGTGTTTTGGATTAATCTGTAAGCACCAGTACATGCTAATACTTTAATAAGATCTGAGTTGAATACGGACATTTCAGTAGGGTCTAACCATTCTCTTCTTGCACCAATCATTGAATCAGCTTCAACAATGATGTAACCAATACCTTGTTCATCCATTTCGTCTTTAGCACGTTTTCCTGGAGCATCACCAATGATGAATGCAGGAACATCCATTTCGGATAAGAGTTCTCTTGCTTTTGCAGGACCTGGTGCGGTTGGGTTAGGACTTGAGAACATTACAAAGTCAGGATCGAAATCTTTGACTTTTGGTACTACATCTTCTACTTGTTCTGGGTTCATTTTAGCACCAGAAGTAAATACTCTAACATCAATGTTAGGTCTGTCTGCTCTTTCATCTAATAATAATTCTAATACTGGTGAAGCACCAATATTTCCACTTTTTACAATTCCAATTTTTACAACCATAATATCACAAGTAATAATTTATAGTATTACTTATAAAGACCTTTTGATACTATTAAAAACGAAAAATTTATATAGTATAATTAAAAATCAAAATAAAAAAGGATATTAGAGGATTGATTTAAAAAAATAGCTGGCATTAAATATATTAAAGATGTGAAAGTTGTTTAAAATTGTTTTTTAATAGAATAGGAATCAAATAATATTTTATAATATGAATAAAAAAAGTTCGCTTTGATTAGAATGATATTAAAATAATAAAAAAAATTACAGTAAAATACTTTTATTAAACAAGATAAGGAAGTAATACTTTATTAAAAAATTAGTCTAAAATTAATATAAAAAAATTGACAGGGCCTATCAAAATTAAAAATAACTTTAAATTATTTATGGCTTTTTCTAAATTTAGATCTTGCTCTCCATATCTTGAATGTACTTCTAATATTACCTTTCTTAAGGGAGTAATCAAAATTATTAATCAATCTTACAATGTTATAGATAGCCTCCTGCCCATCCTTAACAATGTCTCCTGTTGGAGGATAGAGTTTTCTTAAAGCCCTTGGAATATCCCATATCTGAACGATTGGAATGTTCAATTCCTTAGCCAGATTTATACTACTATGGAATACATGATAACCATAAATCTTTACAGAAGGAACCTTTAATACACCGGCCTCTATTGTCATTCCCATACCTGCACCATAGATTAAAGCATCTGCAGAGTTTGTTAAACTTAGAATATCCACATAGTTATCCAGAATCTTAACCTTACTAGACTTTGATAAATCTTCAACATATCCCTTATCAAATCTGTAAGGGGCGATTAATGTTGGATAGTCAAAGCCATCAATAAGTGGAATCAAATCAGTTAAATCTTCCTTTTTAAGGTCCCCACCTAATAAAACTAGAATATAATGTTCAAATCCATATTTTTCTGTAATTTCTTCTTTAGAAACTAGTTTGTTATTTTTAATCTCGTTATCAACATATGCTGCCATTGGATATCCACCAATGTTAACTACATTCCTAAGACCATACTGTATTTTAAGATAGTATTCATAATCCTTTGATGGAACAGTGATTAAATTAGCCTGGGATATGATTTCAATTGGATTGTAGATATCCTGCTCAATATGTAGGACAGGCGTTCTAAGTAATTTTGCGGCGGAAATTGATTTTCTGACATCCCCTGCATTACCACAGGTTACAAGTAAATCTATTTGCTCTCCAATCATGGCCCTGGTTGCTTTATAGATGTCCCTTAAAATCAAACTAGCTAACTGGAATCTTCCAGAATCTGATTGGTTGGCACTTCTACCTTGACCTATATAATATACTACATCACAGTATTGATTAAGTAACTCATCAACACCTTTACCATGAGCAAGTCCTATAATTCTTGTGGTTTTCCAATGTAATTTACCTTCACTTTCCAATTTTTTTAAGAGTTTAATTACGGGAATAATGGTTTTTGCAGGTGCTATCTCACATGCGAATGCAATGGTTCTTACCTCATCAATATCGTTATCATTTTGACTTACATATTTATTCTCTTCAAAAAAGTCACGGACGGTTTTGATTCCGCCTGAGATAGATTCCTCATCATTTAGGTTATCCTGAATTTGTCTTTCAATTTTTTTAATCTGTGAGTGATACTCATCATCTGAATCCTCATCGGCATCCTCAAGATTAAAGTCTTCCACTTTATTTGAGTTTAAACTGAAACCAGATGTATTAGCACGTTCCACTTGATTGTCCTTATACTCCTCATCTAAAAGATCCAGCTCATCCAACAATTGATATACTGACTCGCCTATATCATCATCAAATTCATCAACAGATACTCCAAACTCTTTTTTAAACTCATCAGCATCCATTCCTATCTCAGATAATAATGATTCAACTGAATTATTTTTATTGTATTTTTTAGATATATCTTTTGAATTCTTGGAATCTACCATTAAAAACCGCCAATCTTGAATTTTTTAATTGATATAATATTTAACATAGAATAGTTTATATGACTAAATATTTAAATTAAAGCCATTTGTCAAAAAGTACATTTTATAAATCTTTAATCATTGAAAGGGAAATATTAAATAAAATATTAAAAAAAATGAAAAGTTAATTGTTTTGTTTATGAATAATATTTAGGTTATATACAATCAATAAAATACCGATTATATAGAATATGAAGACTATTAAATCAGTTGGACCTGTCTCCAACCATATGATGCTTTGGGCCAATATGATTGAATAGAAAGCTGTGCATACCCCATGATTGTATTTCTGTAATATGTGTAGTGTTCCAAGGACAAAACCCATTAGAAACATTTGGATAATCATTCCAATAGCACCAAAGTCCAATAGCACAGGACCAAATATGGTGGAGGTAATGGAATGATGTTTTAAAAGAACAGCCTCACCTACCAATACACGTGGATCAGTTGAGGTGAAATAACCTGTTAAAGTGGAGTATAATAGATTTCCACCGGTAATGGCCTGGTGATATGTGATTCTATCCAGAACATTTAGGGTAAAGGCCGCCCTGTAAGATATTAACTCCAGGGGATTTAATGTCCAATGCTGCCATTCTATTGATCTAACGGCAATAAAACCGATGGCCAAAAGTAAAACAATTATCAATGCAACAAATAATATCTTGGTTTTTCTTGAAATATTGCGGGTATAGAATATTGTTATGAAGCTTGAGAGTAATATTGCAATAGGAGTTGTCCTATAACCTGTTAGGGCAAAACATAGAAGTCCCAAGAACAATAGGACATAATGAGTTTTCCTATTGTATTTTGAAAGTAAAATGTTAATGGAAGGTAGAAATAACATAAAAGATAAGAACCAAATCCTGGTTGCAGCTTTACTTTTAAGGTATCCGCTGAATAATGGTATACCTCCTAAATTATAAAAATTGATCAACTGTAAGACCAGGCTAAAAAGAATTAGTACAATAAGAACTGATTCAATTCTTAAATAATTTCCAAATAATGGAAGCTCTTTTAAAGATATTCTATAATCAGTTAAATTTTTGGTATTGTCATCCTTAGAATATACATCACTTGATCGTTTTTTAATATTTTTTAATGTTTTTGATTTTTTAAGAATATAAATTGAGGATTCTATACCTAATGATAGAAAAATCATGCCTATTAGAATATATAAAAATAATTGACCTGAGGGAAATGGAAGAAGAGGCCTTGATTTAAAATGGATTGGTAAGGATATTAAAACAAACAATATTAATAACAGTATTAAAATGTAAGGATTGAACCAATCTATTTCTCTATATCTCATAATATCCCTTAGTCTAATTTATAATTCATAAAATAATCTATTTAATTTAAATAAAGAATTAAAGTAAAACTATCCCTTAGTGTTCATTAATATACTGGGTAAAGTTATATGCGAAATTCGGATGGGAGCAGGCATGGACATGAATGTAGCTTGCTAAGATATTATCCTGTAGGATTCCATCTTCAGAGCCTGTAATTCCACGACCCCTTTTAACGTCTAATCCGAATCTGGTACTGTCATCAGTATTTATTGAGGTATAATGGAATTCATGACCTCTAATAAGCTCTCCCTTTTTAGCAATGACATTATCTTCCTTGGATTCTGCTATGGTATAGGACAATCCCTGGACTCTTTTATTCATCTGTGAGGTATATGGTAGAATGTTACACATTTTCTTGCCGTCTATTGATTTTGAAAGATAGATTAAGCCTCCACATTCCCCATAGATTTTGCCACCGTCATTGTAGAAGTTATATATGGATTGTCTCATAGATGAGTTTTCCTCAAGTTCCTTAATAAACAATTCAGGATATCCTCCACCTACATATAAACCGTCGGCATCAGGCAATTCCTCATCCTTAAAAGGACTGAACTCTATAATTTTAGCTCCATTATCTTCTAAAGCCTCCAAATTCTCTTGATAATAGAAAGAAAATACCTCATCACGGGCAACTGCGATTTTTATAGGTTGTTTATTCCCAGCCTTCCAAAGTTCATTTGAATCTTCCTTTCTAAAAGGTTCCCCATAAGGTATTGAAGGTTTAGACCGTTGTTTAATAGATTTATTTGAATCAGAGGAATAGTCCCCCATGATTTCCAACAAAGCGTCTAAATCAATATATTCCTCTACGGTTTCCACCCATTTATTAATATTGTTCCTAATGTTATCCTTTTCCAAAGCTGGAACCAGACCTAGATGGCGTTGCATTACCTCAATATCCTCGTTTCTAGGGATACCGCCAATAACCTTAGTGTCAGTTAATGTCTCAATACCCTCTTTAGTTTTAAGATAGTGTTTTTTACCCTTAACCTTGTTTAATATTACCCCTTGAATATTAAGTTCAGGGTCTAATTGCTTAAAACCTAAAACTAGAGCAGAGGCACTTTTAACCAAACTTCTAGAATCTATAATCAAAACAATAGGCGCATTTAAAGATTTAGCAATAGATGCAGTATTTCCCACATCCCCTATAGGACCTATACCTTCATATAAACCTCTTACTCCCTCAATAATACCAATTTTAGAATTGGAAATATCCAATGCCCTTTTATAACAATGATTAATCTGATAATCATTCATAAAGAAAGAGTCAAGATTTCTTGAATAGTTTCCAGTTGCAAGTGTATGATATGAGGGGTCTATAAAATCAGGACCTACCTTAAAAGGCTGAATCTTATGTTCCTTTGATAAAGCACCCATAATCCCTGTTGCAATGGTAGTTTTTCCAACTGCACTACCGGTTCCAGATAATACTATATTCATATATTTAATAGTATTTATAATAATATTAAAAGTTTTTTAAATTTTTAATAGAAAACACTGAAAATCAATAGAATAGGTAATGGTTTAAAGGAATTTTAAAAATCAATTGCATTAAAATAAAAAATTTATATAGGGAAAAAATATTAAAAACAATAAAATAAATAGTTTATTAACAAAAACTTTAGCTGATTTATTATGGATAGTCTTAAAAAAACACAGGTTCTAAGTGACAGTGCACAGTTTGATTTATGTGATTATGTAAATCATCAAAAAAGCTCACAACATAACCTTCCAGGGATATATCCTGCAACAGGATCAAATGGATGTACTATTCCACTTTTTAAAACATTAATGACTAACAAGTGTAAAAATGATTGTAAGTATTGCATAAATCAATGCCAAAGAGACTTTACAAGAATAGAACTTAGTCCTGATGAAATAGCAAAGGTATTCCTAAAATATTATACGGAAGGTTATGTGAACGGTCTGTTTCTAAGTAGCGGAGTTAGTGACACCATTGACAATACAATGGACAGACTTATAGAAACCTGTTCCATATTAAGAAAGAGATATGGATACCAGGATTACATTCACCTAAAAATCATTCCAGGTGCCTCTAAAGATGACATTAAAAGATCCATGAAGCTTGCAGATAGGGTAAGCATTAATATTGAAGCCGCATCTGCAGACGGTCTATCCCAGATGTCATCTACAAAGGATTACAATAAGGACATATTAAAAAGGTTAAGCTGGATTGATTCAATTCGAAAAAGGGACAGGAGATTATGTCCCTCAGGACCTACAACCCAGATGATTGTAGGTGCTAATGATGAGACAGACAGCGAAATCCTAAAGAGAATGGAGAAGATCTATAAAAAAACAAATCTGAAAAGAAGTTATTTCTCAGGATTTCAACCATTAGAAGGAACCGAATTTGAAAATAAAACAGAATGTGATCTTAAAAGAACAGGACAATTATACCATGCCGATTCATTACTAAACGATTATCATTTTAAAACTAAAGAATTGATATTTGATGGTAATGGAAATTTATCCTTAAATGAGGATCCTAAAATTTTAGCTGCAAAGAATATGAACATATTCCCATTAGAGGTAAACAATGCAAACTACCATGATTTAATTAGGGTTCCTGGAATAGGGATTAAGTCTGCAAGAAAAATTATGGATATACGTAAAAACAAACCTTTTGAAGAAATTGAGGATTTAAAGAAATTAGGTGTTGTTACCTCAAGAGCAGAACCTTATATTAAATTAAAAGGTAACTATCAAAGTGCTTTAGATAAATATTAAATAGATCAATAGTTTTTTCAAATTATGGATTATTAAAATAAAGTATTTTTTAAATCCAATCATAATATTTGAAGATTAAATGAATTTATTTAATTTCTACTTTTTTTTAAAAAAATTGAATCCTAAATTAAAGAATATAATATTAAAATTTAGTTATAAGTTATAAGTTATAATCAAAAATAAAAGCTAATTTTAGATTAGATTATTTAAATTAAAGTTATAACTTATAGGTTCTAAGAGATTTAAGAGTTTGGAATATAATTTTAATAAAAAATTATAAGTTATAAGTTCTAAGAACATTTTAACAAAACAAAACACAGCTTGGATAAGAATTATAAGTTATAAGTTATAATGAAATAAGGAAACTAATCTAAATTAATATAATTATAAGTTATAAGTTATAATGAAAGCTAATTTTAAAGAAGAATTATAAGTTATAACTTTTAAGAGGAACGTGGAAAATTAGCTTTCTTAAAAAAAGTTATAAGTTTTAACTTATAATAAAATAAGAAAAAAGTTGAATCATGAAAAAAGTATTATAACTTATAAGTTCTAAGAAAATAGGAAACGAGATTATAAAAATAAAGTTTAAGTTATAAGTTATAACAAAAATAAAGAAACTAAATTACTTAAATAATTATAAATTATAAGTTATAATAAAAAAGCTAGTTTTAATAAATGATTATAAGTTATAAGTTATACTAATAAAATAGAAAGCTGTTTGGAAGAAATTCAAAAAAGATAGTTATACTTATAAGTTTTAATGAACATTGACAATCAGCTATTAGAATATAGTTAGTTATAACTTATAAATTATAAGAAAAAAAGGAAAACAGGATTTAAAAATAATGGTTATAGCTTATAATTTTACAATAGCAAACAAGAAGTTGATATTAAAAATTGTTATAACTTATAAGTTATAATAATAAAAAAGCAAGAAAACAAGGAATTTGAGCAGGTGGAATTACGGGAATTATGAAAAAAAGTTAAAAAGGAATTAAAAATATAAAAAAATTAAAAAAAGGACTTATAATAAAAAAGTAATAGAATTAAAAGGTAAAAAAAAAGATATATCAAGGAAATAAACTACTCATCTTCAAATAATTTCCATATATCAGGGTATTTTTGAGAAACAGCCTCATCAATTAATTTAGAAGCCTCTTTACTAATACTAAATTCAGGTTGAGTCTTTCTTAAATATCTAAAAACAGCAGAAGATTTAACAGACCATAAAGTTATTCTAGGATTCTTATGAACAATCTCCATAACCTCCTCCACATGTTGCTTTACTAAAGGATCATCCTCAATTTTAACAGACTCATCTTTAGAGAATTCCAGGGATTTCTCTTCTGAATCTGAACTTTCCTTTGAAGATTGATCCTCTTGAACTTCTTCTTTCTGAGTAATTTCCTTTTGTTCATTTTCCCCTTTAGGAGCCTCATCTTTATGTTTGAGATCTTCTCTCTCATTCAACATATCTTCTAAAGATTTAGTGGAATTAGCATCAAAATTTTCATCATAATAATCTGATGGAATTAAAGAATCTAAACCTCTACCTAAACCTGAGTTTTTATTATTAGACATATTTTTCCTCCTTAATCATCTTCTTCCATATCTAAAATTTCTTGAGCTAATTTTAAATAAGCGGTAGTTCCATTACTTTCTTGATCATAAATTATACAAGGTTTACCATGACTAGGAGCTTCAGCTAATTTAATATTTCTAGGAATAACAGTTTTAAACAAATGTTCCTTTCCATCGAAATATTTCTTTAATTCTCTGAAGACATCCCTACTAAGTCTAGTCCTAGTATCATATAAAGTTAATAAAATTCCTTTTATAGGGGTTGGACTTCTTAATCTAGTTTCAACTAGATTAATTGTATTAATTAAATCTGCTACTCCTTCTAAAGCATAATATTCTGCTTGAATAGGAATGATTACACTATCAGATGCAACTAATCCATTAATTGTAATAACACCTAAAGATGGAGGTAGGTCTATTAAGATATAATCAAATAAATCTTTAATTTCATCTAAAATATTTTTAAGAATTATATGATAATTATCTAGTTTACTTAATTCTACTCCTACACCACTTAAAGAGATATTACTTGGTACAATGAATAGATTTTGAATAAAAGTTGGAAAGGTTGCCTTTTTAATTGAAACCTCTCCACTAATTGCAGAATATATGGTGTAATCAAGTTTTGTTTTATCAATTCCAAAACTAGTAGTTGCATTTGCTTGAGGATCCATATCTACAATGAGAACAGCTCTTCCCATAACTGCTAAAGAAGTTGCAAGATTTACAACAGTAGTAGTTTTACCACAACCGCCTTTTTGATTCATTATAGCAATTATTTCTCCCATATATAAACTCCATATGATTATTAACAAGTTTAAATGACAAATTAAAACTTATAAATTCTAAGTAATAGCAATTTTAGTGAAATCTTATAAATTTTAAGTTAAAAATTAGAACTTATTAAGTTTAAATTATAAGTGAAAAATGTTACCTTTTAACTTATATCTTATATATTGTAATTTATATCTTATAAATAATATGTTAGAATTTTTAAGAAATAACTTTTAAGTTATAAGTTATAAGTAAATTACAGTGATAATTATAAAAATTATTAAAACAAAATAGTAATATTAATAAATAATCAGAGGATTTCGTATGAAAATATTGGCAATTGATGTAGGAACAGGAACACAAGATATAATATATTATAACACGGAAAAGGAAGTGGAAAACTCTATAAAAGTAGTTTTACCTTCACCACATATATTGATAGCTCAAAAAATCAAAAATATTAATGATGATATCTACTTTGAAGGAAATATTATGGGAGGTGGAAAACTTAAAAATGTTATATTGAAACATATGGACAAGGGATACAATGTAGCTATGGAATCATATTGCGCAAAAACCATAAGGGACGATTTGAAACAGGTAGAATCATATGGTATAGAAGTAGTATATGATGAGGATAAAAACAGCAAAAAGTATAAAGATTACACTAGAATATCACTTAATGATATAGATATAGACAAATTAGCTGGATTTTTAAAAGAGTATGACTTAGATTTTGACTTTGACTATATTGCGGTAGCTGTACAGGATCATGGATATAATGAAAACATGGGAGATAGGGATTTCAGATTTGAAAAGATTAGAGAGAAATTAGAAAATCCCCTAAAACCTGAGGAGTTCGGGTGGTATGGAAATATACCAGAATATTACAGTAGAATGAAATCTGTAGAAAATAAGTTAAAAAATGAAACAAAGTGGCAAATAAGGAATACCCCATTAATAATGGATACAAAATTCGCATCAATATGTGGAATGTGCTATGACGAGGAAGCATTGAAATTAAACAGTTATATTGTTATGGATATAGGAAATGGACATACCACAGTAGCATCAATTGAAAATGGAAAAATACAGGGAGTATTTGAACATCATACAAGTAGTCTTACTGGAGAATCCCTAGAAAGATATGTAAAAAAATTAGCAAATGGTACACTTACAAATGAAGAAATATACAATGACCATGGTCATGGAGCACATGTAATAAACCCAATATCAAATATTGAAAAAGTAATTGTATCAGGTCCTAAAAGAGGTTTAATTGAAAAAACAGGTTTGGATTATCATCATGCATGTCCTGGTGGTGATGTGATGATGACAGGAACCATAGGATTAATCAAATCATTAAAACATTATATAAACTAAAAATAAAAAAAGAAGTATATTTGACAATTATGGATATGATAAATATGTTAAAACTTGATCCACATATACATAGTACATACTCTAGTGATGCAGTTAGCACACCTAAAGAGATTATTGAAAGATCCAAAGAATTAGATTTAGATATGATAGCTTTAAGTGATCATAATACAGTAGAAGGTTCAAAAGTTGCAAGAGAACTTACAAAAAATGATGATTTATTTGTAATTCCATCAATAGAAATCAGCAGTGAATATGGACATATATTAGGATTTGGTGTGGAAGAGAAAATAGAGAAAGGATTATCACCTGAGGAAACTGTGGACCAAATCCATGATTTAGGTGGACTTGCAATAGTACCGCACCCATATTGTTATTATAGACATGGATTATTCTGTAAATATAAAAATACAGATTTAAACATAGATGGAGTGGAATCTAAAAATGCTAGATTTATATTTGGATATTCCAATTATAAGGGAAAACAACTTGCATCAAAAAAGAATATAGCAGAAATAGGATCTAGTGACGCCCATTTTAAAGGTTTTATAATGGATTGCTACACAGAGATAGATTGTGAAAAAGATATCGATAGTGTTTTAAAAGCAATTAAACATAGAAAAACTAAATCATGTGGAAAGGGAACCTCAAATATAAGATTAAGCAAATACTTATTCGATAAAAATATAAGAAAATTGTACCAGTAAATTATCCAATATACAAAAAACTACTTTTTTATTTTTTAAATTCAATTTTAATAAACTGAGGTTTTCTAATAAAATTAAGTTATAAGTTATAAGTTATAATAATTAAAAAAATATTTGAATAAAAGACTAAAAGATAAAAAAACTAAAATAATCAAAAATTATAAGTTATAAGTTATAATAGTTAAAAAATATATTTTAAAACATACAAAAAAGCTTGAATTAAATCTGAAATTAATTAAAAATTATAAGTTATAACTTATAAAAAGAAAAAAACAATTGAAAATATATTATAAGTTAAAACTTATAAGAAAATAAAAATTATAAAACGTATAAGTTATAACAGAATTAAATTAAGAAATTAACTAAAAAGGAAAAATTAACAAAAAAATAAGTTATAAGTTATAAGTTAAAAAAGTGAAAAATTCCAAAAAAATAAAAGATAAGACCATTAGAAAATGAAAAAATTAAAAAAATTAAAGATTTACAAAAAATTAAAGAAAAAATAATAAAATATAATTATATATATAAATAAAAATATAACTACAAAATACAAATTGTACTAAAAAAAATGTATATCGGAGGATTAAAATGAATAGAAAACCAGTGTATAAAATGGACGATTTATATGAAAATATGCCAGAGAAAATAACAATCTTCGATACTACTTTACGTGACGGAGAACAATCTCCTGGAGTAGCTTTAACAGTAGATGAGAAAATTGAGATAGCTGAAAAATTAGATATTCTCGGTGTAGACAAGATGGAAATAGGATTTCCAAGAGCATCAGAAGGAGAAAAAGAAACTGCTAAAAAAGTTAAAGCTTTAGGATTGAATAGTACAATTTGTGGATTAGCACGTGCAGTTAAAGCAGATGTTGATGCAGTATTAGATTGTGATTTAGATTATGTTCACACATTTATTGGAACAAGCCCACTTCATAGGGATTATAAACTCAAAATGTCTAAAGAAAAAGTTAAAGAGAAAACTATAAACACAATCGAATATTGTAAAGATCATGGACTTACTGTGGAATTTTCAGCAGAGGATGCAACAAGAACCGAATGGGATTATCTTGTAGAAGTTTATAAAGCAGCTGAAGAAGCTGGAGCAGATGTAATAAATGTTCCAGATACTGTAGGAGTTCTTACTCCAATGGATGCTAAAACTTTAATCTATGATTTAAAACAAGAAATCAACATTCCAATTAGTACTCATTTCCACAATGATTTTGGTCTTGCTGTGGCTAATACTCTAATGGGATTAGAAGCAGGTGCAGATCAATTCCATGCAACAATAAATGGTATTGGTGAAAGAGCTGGAAATGCATCACTTGAAGAAACTGTAATGAGCTTAATCTTAGAATATCACCATCCTATGGATGTAGATACTACTAAAATTTATGATATATCTGACTTTGTATCAAGAGTAACAGGTATGAACTTACCTCCAAACAAAGCTATAGTAGGTAAGAATGCATTTGCACATGAATCCGGTATTCACGTACATGGAATTATGGAAAATGCAGGTACTTATGAAGCAATTAGTCCTGAAATGGTAGGTCAAACCAGAAGAATTGTTTTAGGAAAACAAAGTGGTGGACATGCTATTAAAGGTAAACTAGAGGAATTTAATATAAAACTATCAGATAAGCAATTAGATGATGTATTAGAACGTGTAAAAGCATTAGGTGATAAAGGAAAATCAATTACTGATGACGATTTAAAAGCAATTGCATTATCTGAGATGAATACCTCAAAAGAGAAAATAGTTGAACTATCAGGTTTATCTGTAACAAGTGGGGACAATGTTTCACCTACAGCAACAGTCAGATTAACAATTAATGACAAAGTTAAAGAAAAAGCAGAAACTGGAGTTGGTCCTGTTGACGCAGCATTAAATGCTATTGAATCATTAATTCAAGACACAACATCATTTGAATTAGAACAATACCATATTGAAGCAATTAATGGTGGTACAGATGCTTTAGGAGAAGTGTTTGTAAGAGTCAATGATAAGAAAGGCAACATAGCAACAGGTAGATCTGCTAATGAAGATATTATCAAAGCAAGTGTACAAGCAGTAATAAATGCTGTAAATAAACTATTAATAATCAAAAAAGAATTAAATGAATAATCTTTATTAATTAACTAATTACAAACTATTGGTGAAAAAATGAGCGAAGAAAATATAATTTATATCGGTAACAAACCAGTAATGAACTATGTATTAGCAGTAGTAACACAAGTAAATAATGGTAAAAACGAAGTAATATTAAAAGCTAGAGGAAGAGCTATAAATAGAGCTGTAGATGTAGCAGAAATAGCTACAAATAGATTTGTACCAAATGCAAGTATTGGAGAAATTAAAACTGCAACAGAGGAAATTGAAAATGCAGATGGAAGAGTCTCCAATGTATCTAGTATAACTATACCTCTTATAAAAAATGAATAAATTTATTTTATTCAATCTTTTTCCTTTTTTTAAAATAAATAATTCTCAAATTAAAAAATACTAATTTTCAAAATCAAATAAAATAGCTAATAAGATCAAAAAGATATCTTATAACTTATAACTTATAATAAAATATTAAAATTACTTTTTTTAAAATTTAATAAGAAATAAATAAAATTAGAAAAATTGCTTATAACTTATAACTTATATTAACTTAATTAGAAAAATAAAATTTAGTTTTCTAAAATCTAATAAGAAAAACTAGCAAAATAAAAAAAATAAGTTATAACTAATAACTTATAATAGAAGGCTTATGAAAAAATAGTATTTTTTAGAATCTTAATAATAGCAATAAAATTAAAAGAAGAGTTATAACTTATAACTTATAATAAAGTGCCTTAAAAAAATAAAGATAATAATATAAAATTATTATCTATTGAAATTTCTTATATTGTTTCTTTTTTATAGGTTTTTTAGCTTTTCTCTTTTTATTTAAGGAAATTAAAACGCCAATAATTATAATTAAAACGATTATAATTATAATATCATACCATACATATACGGATATTGGAGTACTCTGTTTTAAAAGATTAAGTGAATATACATTTCCATCATTAGCTGTTAAGATTAGAGTATTTCCTATAATAACAGGAGAGCTTGTAATCTTTGAATTAAAGAGATAGTATCCTGGACCATAGGTCATATTCTCCTTACCTGAAAATTTATTTAATATATATAAAGATCCGTCATTAGATGTAAATGCTATAGTGTCATTATAAAATGCAGGTGTAGACTGTACTGAGCCACCTGTTTGATATGACCATTTGGTTTTTCCATCCCTTAAATCAAAACAGGTCATGTTTCCAGAATCATCTCCAACATAAATATTATTGTTATATTCGTCAATAGATGCTGAGGATACAACCTTATTGGCCATCTCTTCCTTCCATATCAGATTTCCATTACTTGTATTGATTACATAAAATGTATTATCTACAGAACCAATAGCTAATCTATCACCTTTAACAGCTGGGGAAGCAAGTACTGCATCACCAGTAGTGAAATTCCATTTTGAAGATCCGTCACTAGTTTTTAATGCATAAACTCCACCATTTGTAGAACCGAAATAAATGGTACCACTAGAAACGACAGGTGAAGATTTTAATTTACCACCTATTTCCTTATCCCATTTCTTATCTCCGTCTTTAATATCAAGAGAGTATACATGACCATTATCTGCAGTTACATAAACATTGTTTTTATCAACAACAGCTGATGATTCTATAGGTTTCGGATTAGAGAATGTCCATTTCAATGTTTTTGAAGAGGTATTAAAAGCATAGAAATTACCATTTAAATCTCCAACATATAGAATATCCCCTTTGATTACAGGACTTGTTGAAATGGAATTTGAGAATTTATAGGTCCAATTAACAGTACCATTTTTTAAATCAATAGAATGTAAAACTCCGTCATTTGATATTGCATATAAAGTATCATCTTTGACAATTGGTGTTGAGTTAGTGTTAGAGCCGAGATTGATAGTCCATAGATTATTTACAAAATCGCTAGGCTCATCTACATAACCAACATGATCTGGGGATTTTTGAAACATAGGCCAATCTGCACTACTTATAGGACTTAAAACCAATGATAATGATAAAAATATCAATAATACATAAAATAATTTCTTAGATTTAAACATAATATCACCAATTATACATCTCTATTAAATCTTTTAACTCCAATAAGGAAGAACAATAAAGTGAATCCTAATAATATTAAAATATCCAACCATACTGAAGATAAAGGACGTCCTTGAATCATAACAGCCCTCATAGCATCATTTAAATAAGTTAGCGGAAATATATATGCAATTTTCTGGAATATCCAAGGCATAGTTTCTATAGGATAGAATACTCCTGACACAAACATCATCGGCATTGAAAACGGCATTACCATTTGGGAATAATCTTCCTGGGTCTGTGCCCTTGCAGATAAAGCCACTCCAAAACCAACAAAACATAACGCTCCTATGAAGAGTAATAACAATGTTTGTAATATACCTCCTTTAATAGTAATACTAAAGAGAATAATAGCCGCAACCAATAAAACAATTGCCCTCATCATTTCCACTGATAACTTGGCTAAAATCTTACCACCTATAACTGTAGCAACAGATGTAGGAGTCATGAATAATCTAGCCAATTCTCCGGTTTCACGTTCTCCAGCAATGGCTGCACCCATACCCATCATACAACTCATCATGACAGTCATAGCTAGAACTGCAGGAACTAAAAAGTCAATATATTTAATATCACCATATATCTTATTAATTTGAATACTAATTGAGGATTTAGCACTGTTTATCTGTGAGGATACCGGATTAGTATTTGTTGAATTCTGTACCTCTAAGTTTGAGTTAGAGGATTGAAGTTCATTAATAGATATCTGGTTAAATATTTGCTGTGAACTTGGAATTAAAACCTGTGATGCCATTTGATCTGAGGAATCCAAATACAATGTGGCCGTCTTCTGAGTCGTGTCATTATCATCATAATTTGAAGGCAGTATAATAGCCGCTTTAACCTTACCACTATCCACCATTGCCTTTCCATCATCTACATTGTCTATAATATCAACAACAGAAAAGGCATCATTGGCTTTTATATCTGTTAAAGTCTGGTCAGTTAGATGACCGTCAGATTGAGAAACAACTACAACAGGTAAGTTTGTCAAGTCTCCACCCATACCATATCCAAATAATAGAATCATGATTATTGGAAATATGATAATAGCCACTAATCTGGAGGGATGTCTTTTAAGACTTAACCACTCTTTTTTAATCATCCAATATAATTTTCTATATTCTAAATCCATAGTATCAAGCCCTTGGTCCCAATTCAACTTCGGAAGTAGTTTTCATAAATACATCCTCAAGTGAAGGTTCCTCTGTAGAAATTGAACTGACTTTAGCCTTGTTTTTAACCAAAGTTTTAAGAACAGATCGAACAGCCTTATCCTCAAATTTATCTATTTCAAGGATTATTCTACCTGAATCATTTACCTCAACACTATGAACATATTTATTTGCTCTTAAAGTTTTTAATAGATCCTGATTTAAATCGTCCACTAAAAACGACATTTCCCTATACTTAAATAATGAATCTTGTTGAATCTTTAAAGCTTCACTATTTTCTATTTCCCTATCAGATTTACTAGATTTGTCATCTGTATTATTTTCATCTTGAATAAGTGCCAATGTATCTTTTAAAGATTCATATTCCTCTCTTTGACGACGAATAAGAGTATCTTTTAATCCTGTAGGTGAATCATAAGCCACTAGATTTCCAGTACTTATAATTCCAACATTATCACATAACATATCCACCTCATGCATATCATGGGAACATAGGATAATTGTATGACCATCGTCATTTAATTCCTCAATAAGATTCCATAATATACGTTTGGTAGTGGGATCTAAACCAATGGTTGGTTCATCTAAAAACAATATTTCTGGTCTATGAACTAAACTAGCAACTAATGATGCTTTTTGTTTTTGACCACCTGACATTTTACCTATCAATTTATCCTTAGCATAAGAAATATCAACAAGTTCCATTAATTCGTTAATACGATCTTCTTTTTCATCTACTGGAACCCCATAGTAATCCGCACATAATTCTGCATTTTCCCAAACTGTTAAGTCTTTATAGAGACTTACTTGTTGAGGGACCATTCCTAATAATTCCCGAACCTCATTCGGGTTTTCTAATATATCATATCCCCCTACCTTCGCAGTTCCAGAGGTAGGTATAGTAAGACAGGTAAGCATTTTAATGGTAGTGGTTTTACCTGCACCATTAGGACCTAACATACCAAAGATAGTTTTATTAGGTATATGAAGATTTAATGAATTAACAGCAGTGAAATCCTTATATCTCTTAGTTAAATCATAAGTTTCAATAATATTTTTCATTTAAACACCTTTATTTTCCATTTGAACCTTTGAATATATCTTGGAAAAATTCTTGCCATAAAGGATTCTTTATAGAGTATACATATTGAATTTTCTTTGAGATATCTTCTAAAATCAATTCACCTCTATTAGTTAAATGATAAACTTTAATATTCTTAGAAGATTGGACTTTCCATTCCCCTTCAATTATCTTATATTCTTCCATATCAGACAAGATGGGATAGATCTTACTAGAACTGACTTTCTTTACAAAACCACATTCTATTTGAGGAGAGAAAAATTCATTTAATCTTTTCATTAAAGCATAACCATGGAGATCTTCCTTAGATAAAAACCATAAAATCAATAAATGGGTAAAACCATTGACAATTGTCTTGTTTTCCTTATTCATTATATGATTAACATACTCAGTATCTGAAAAATCATTATCAATCTCATCAGACAAAGAAATACCTCCTATATATAAAAACAATATATGTATTTTTTTGACATATATTAAAAATTGATATGTTATAATAGTATATAAACCTATCTTAAAAATGAAAGATTTTAATTATATAAAATAATACTATTATATATGATAAAAAAAAGTTTATATGATAACTATAGTATAGATTTCAAGGAAAACTACAAAACAGAAGAGGATTCATACTATTTTATCTTTTATAATAGGGAATTATACTTAAATGAAAAGAATGAACTTCCTTTAATCAACGAAGAGGAACTAAATAAGAAATTTAACGTGAATTTCTCATTATATATTGGAACTTTTAAGAATAAGCCAGCATTTGTTGTAGATATTGTAGAAAGTAGCGAGAAATTTTACAACTTAACAGACGTATTTCCAATAGACGATGAACTTTTTTTAATAGGTGGAAGGGCAGTACAAATCTTGGATTGGTATAAGAATCACCAATATTGTGGAGTATGCGGAACACATAATGTTATGGATGATGATCTAATGATGCTCAAATGTCCAGAATGTGGCCATATAAACTTTACAAGAATAGCACCTGCAATAATTGTAGCCATTAGAAAAGACGATAAACTCCTGATGGCATATCATAGCTACTACAAAATAAAACAATATACAATACTTGCAGGTTTTGTAGAGGCTGGAGAAACACTTGAGGAAGCAGTACACAGGGAAGTTAAAGAGGAGGTAGGCATCAATATCAAGAATGTCAAATACTTTGCAAGCCAATCATGGCCATTTCCAAATTCCCTAATGGTAGGTTTTACAGCTGAATATGATAGCGGGGAGATAAAAGTAGATAATTTTGAGATTTTAAAGGCAAGATGGTTTAGTAAAGATGAGATTGAAAGAAGATCAAATATAAGCATATCCTCATGGCTAATAGATGACTTTTTAGATAGTTAGCAATTAATCTATTATTTAATAGAACAAAATGATATTATAAAATTAGAAAAAAGGTAATAAACATGAAATTAGGTTTTTCCACATTGTCACTCTTTTTAAAACCATTGGATGAAATACTAGACACAGCTAAAAGAGACGGATTCGAGGTAATTGAGATATTATCCGAAGGTCCATATGCGGCATACAATATAGAAAAAAATGATGAAATCATCAAAATCAGCGATAAAGGTAATATTGAAATAAACATTCATGGACCAACAGTGGATTTAAATCTTGCAAGTATCAATGAGGGCATAAGAAGGGAATCAGTAAAACAAACAATAGAAACAATCGATATGGCAAATAAGATTGGTGCGAATGCCATAACAGTTCATCCTGGAAAGATAGGAAGAAAGGACGATAAACTTAGAAAGTATGCACTGGATCTTGCAGTGGAATCCATTGGCCAATGTGTTGACTATGGAAAGGAACATGGCAATATAAAAATCTCTGTAGAAAATCTACCTGAAAGATACAGCTTTCTTGGAAATAAAGTTGAGGAAATCGAATACATTCAAGAAAACACAGACTCAAAAATAACAATAGATACAGGACATGCCAATACATGTAAGGACTGCCAGGAGTTTTTTAAACTAAAAAACATTGAATATTTCCATATAAACGATAACAATAAAATAAAAGACCAGCATCTAATACTAGGTGAAGGCACATTAGATTTGAACCTGTTAAAATATATTGATAAGGGAATTATAGAATTAAATACCTATGAGAAGGTTTTAAAAACACAGGAATTAATTAAGAGTCTAGGATATTAAAGTATACAATATATGAAAGTGCTTTATAGCATATCATAAGCAAAATGATAGTATATTGAATAATATTTAAAAATTGAAAAAGAGCAATTTACATATTATAGATTCAAAATTTTAAAAAAAGAGTAGAATTTAAAATAATATACTTACGAAATCTACAAATTACTAATTTTAAAGGTAAATTCAATCTAATGTAATATATTCAACAATTCGATTAAATCATCAACAATATAATCCGAGGATGAGATTAATTGATCTGATTCTATTAGGGATTGTGCAATAGTTAAAATAGCCAAATCTGATTCCTGAAATGCATAATAATCATTTTGTCCGTCACCAACCATTACAACCTTATCATAATCCTTTCTTAAGGACTTTACAATATCCCTTTTTCCAAGAGGTGTGGCAGTTGGAAAGCCATGAGAAGGGTCAATGTCTAAAAACTCGGTTAAGGTTTGGATTGCATCACTTCTATCTCCAGATGCAATGAAAATGTCATAACCCCTATTTTTCAATTGATTAACTGTAAAGATTGCATTGTTAAAGAATCTACCTGCTGTTGTAATAGTGTAAGCTATATTCCTATTTTTACAATCTAGTATTAATGCAGTGCCGTTACATATCTCCATATTTGGAACTTGTTTTTTTAGAATAGAAAAACCCTCAGTTATATCAGATATAACTGCATCGTCATTATTAATTATGGACAATATCTCGTCATGTGAAAGTCGTCTAGTGGAATAGCTTACAGTAAATTGGATATGATAATCATTAATTAAATCTGATATTAGGGTATCGGAATCTAGCTTAGATAAACATCCAGTATTAAACTGTAGAATAGCTAAGGCTCCACAATCCAAATTATCAATCAAACTCAATGAATTAATGTCTGTAATAAATTCTCCTGTATTCAAATCTTTGATAATCCTATATCTTTCAATTAAAGTACCTGAATTATCAAAGACAATTGCTTTGCTCCTCATAAAAATCATTTAAAAAAAATAATTATTATATAATATATTTTAATTCTATAAAAAAATTAAGATTTGAAACGGCACACTAAATCAATAGGTTTTAACTTTTAAGTTATAAGTTATAAAATATAACTAATAATTTTTAACTTATAATTAAAACTAAAATATCCTTGTCTGATAAAAGATTAGAAAAGAATTTAATTACTGAAAATATTTTAATATAGAAAATTTTTTAATAAATAGAGTACAATAATTTAATAGGTAATATGTATGAAGTCTAGAACCTATAAAATATTAATGATAACTGCAATATTAGTGGTATGTGTTGGACTATTGACAACAGTATCTGCTAAATATGTTGGAACAGGATTTAGCCATGATATTCCAGATGACAAATACGATGGAATGACTGCTAGTGAAATATTAAACAAGTATAACGACACCACCTGCCATGTGGAAGAAACGGCAGTATGTACAAAAGTGGTCGATGGTGATACGATTTATTTAGACAATGGGGAAAAAATAAGATTTGCCGATGTAAACGCCCCTGAAAGAGGAGTCAAAGGTTATAATGCCTCCAAAAATTTTGTAAAAAAATTATGCCTTGATAAGGAAGTCTCACTGGATATTGATGATGAACAGCCACATGACAAATATGGAAGAACAGTTGCAGTTGTAATCGTTGATAATAAAAACCTTAATGAAATGATGCTTAAAGAGGGACTTGTTGAAGTAGATCAGTTCCCAAGTGAATTCAATGCATACGATTGGTTATAATTAAAATTAATTTCCAATCACACTATTTTTTAAACTTTATTATTTTTTTATAAATAAACAAAGACAAGACAACTATTTTTTAATATAAATATTATTATTTATGAAAAATGATAATCGGAAAGGATAAATAATCCCTTAAAATCAAGGTCCACATTTTTCAATATAAAAACAAGAGAATTATTAAATATTTTTTAAAATTGTAATTGTGAAAATGTGAATAATTAATAAAATATTTAAATCTAAATAAATAAAAACAATATTATTATTGAAATAATTATTTTTTATAATTATCCTTATTAAAAATTAATTTTTAACTTAATTATATTAGGTGTTTTAATGAATGTATTAGAAAAAGCTAATGCTATAAAAAACGGAGAATTAACAGCATTAGAAAATGTTAATAATTATATTAAAGTAATCGATGAGAAAAATCCATCAATTAATGCTTTTATAGAAATCAATAAAGAGAATGCTATAAACAAAGCTAAAGAAATTGATGAAAAAATATCTAATGGTGAAGAAGTAGGACAATTAGCAGGTATTGTTTTTGGTATAAAGGCAAACATAAATGTAGAGGATTACACAATCTCAGCTGCAAGTAAAACATTAGAGGATTATATAGGAAGTTATGATGCGACTGTTATTAAAAGGATTAAAGCTGAAGACGGAATTATTATTGGAATAAACAATATGGATGAGTTTGCAGCAGGAAGTTCTACAGAAACATCATACTATGGAGTATGTAACAATCCGGCAGCACCTGGAAGAATCACCGGTGGTTCATCTGGTGGAGGTGCAGCTTCAATTGCAGCAGGCATGTGTGATATTGCACTTGGTTCAGATACCGGAGGATCTATCAGAAACCCATCTTCACACTGTGGTGTTGAAGGATTTAAACCTACCTATGGTCTTGTATCTAGACAGGGTCTACTTGACTTATCAATGAGTCTTGACCAGATAGGACCTATTTCAAGTGATGTTACAGGACTCACCCTTGCACTTGACACAATTGCAGGATATGATCCAGAGGAATGTACAACCCTAAACAATGAATTACCAAACTTCACTGAAATAGCTGTAAACACCAAAGATATGGAACTTCCACTTAAAGGTATGAAAATAGCTAAGGTTAAGGAATTTACAGAGGTTACCGATGATAAAATCAATGAGGTAGTGGATAAGGCTATTGACAAACTTGTATCTCTAGGTGCAGAGCTTGTAGAATTAAACTTTGACTATATTGACATCTGTCTTCCAACCTATTACTTAATCAACTATGTTGAATTCTTCTCAGCTACAAGAAAATATGATGGAAGGGAATATGCTTCAAGAATTGAAGAAACCTGTGGTGAAGAGGTACTTAGAAGAATTGAAATCGGATCATATATCTCACAACAAGAATATAGTGGTAAATTCTATAAGAAGGCTTTACAAGCAAGGTCACTTATTAGAAACCAAATCAACGAAATGTTGGAAGATGTTGATTTAATAGTCGGTCCTACTGTTCCAAAGCTTCCACATAAAATTGGTACCAAGTTAGAACCAATGGAAATGTATGCATACGATGTTTTAACTGTAATAGCTAATCTTGCAGGTATTCCAGCAGCAAGTATTAAAGCTGGAGAGGTTGAGGGCATTCCTGTAGGTCTACAATTACAGGCTAAACCAGAAGATGATGAAAAAATAATTCAAGCAATCTCCGCTTTTGAATTATAAATATTCTATTTATTTTTTTTATTTCTAAAACTACTTTTTTTATTACTATTTTTGCTTTAAAGACAAAGAAACAATCAAGCAGATTTTATTTGAATCTATAATGGAACCTGTACCAACCCTATTTTTTAAAAATATTTAAATATTACTAAGGATTTATATTTAATAAATTTTAATTCTATATTACTAATTTTAAAAAAAATAAAGGGTTTAACTATGTCTGATATAAAAGTTAGTGTAATATTGTCTGTTTATAATGGAGAGAAATATCTAAAAGAGGCCATTGAAAGTATCTTAAATCAGAGCTTTAAAGAAATCGAGATAATTCTTGTAGACGACGGATCTACAGACTCCAGTCTGGACATTCTAAAGGAATATGAAAAGAAAGACAACAGAATCACAATTATAAATAACGAAGAGAATATTGGACTTGGCTCAAGTAGAAACAAAGCATTGAAAATAGCTAAAGGAGAATATATCACCTTTGTTGACAGCGATGATTGGATTGTAGAAGATTGTATTAAAGAGGCATATACCGAGGCAAAAGAAAACAACACCGATATTACAATGTTTCAGATGACCAACTACAATAATGATACTCGAGAATATCATGAGAATGATTGGTCCAATCTAAATCAGCTAGATGACAGTTTTTACAATTGCGTTTTTGATAGCAGCCATACTAGGGATTTCCTATTTAAGCTACCTGTCAGCGCATGTCAGAAGATCTATAGAAGGAAATTTCTAGAGAACATTAATGCTAAGTTTCCAGATAGGATATATTTTGAGGACAATCCATTCTTCTATTATGTGTGGCTTAAAGCTGAAAGGATTTCACTAATCAAAAAACACCTATATGTAAGAAGGGTTCACTCTGATTCCATTACAGGTAACTGTGATAGGAAATTCTTTGACATCATACCTAGTGGTGTGATTTTATTTGACATGTTTGTTAAAAACGGTTACTATGAGGCCTATAAAAAGGACCTGATAGACTATAGAATAGACGCATTTAGATTAACAATGAAATGTTTGAGTTGTGACTTAAAAGAAGATTTTTACACCCTATCAAAAAAAGAATTCAATAAGATTTCAAAGAGCCAATACAAAGATGATTTTCTAGAATATATGAGTAGTAAGAACAAGACCATCTTCACAGATATACTTAATACAGAAAACTTTCAAGCATTTAATGAGATATGGCCACCTAGTAAACTAAAAAAAGAGTAGATATCACAAAGAATATAATAATCTAGTTTATATTTTAGATAATTTCTAACTCTTATATTAAAGTAATAAGGGTTTTATTCCAAGACAAATAAATTAAATTAAAACCTTTAAATAAAGTTTAGAATACATATAAATTGAAAAAATTGCCAATTGCTTGTTTTTTTATTAGATAAATCCATAACCATTATTTTTAAGTTTGAACTATTTTTAATATTATTTATAAATTCATTGAATAGTTAAAAATTAATTAACTAAACAGCTAATTTTATATGAAATATTTAATTATTTTTTAGTAAAATCAAAGATTATATGATAGATTTTATAGATTAAATAAATGTAAACTAATTTATCAAGGAAAAAAATAGTAAGTGATAGAATGAAAATAGGCCTTACATATGTTAAGGGAGCTGTTCCAGGATATGAAAATTTCGGGCATCTTCCAACAGACTTAGTTAAATCAAATGGATTGGTTAATGGAAACAAAGCACATGAAGAATTAGACGCATTAATTATTCCAGGAGGAACCATAGTAGAGTCTGAGTCCATCAAAAGAGATAGTGATTTAGCTAAAGAGATATATTCTATGAACAAGGAAGGAAAACCTATAGTGGGAATATGTTCTGGTTTTCAACTATTAGCGAATCAGACAGATGTAGGCAGAAAATCACCGATACCAATAATTAAAGAGGGACTGGGACTGTTAGATGTTGACTTTTCACCATTAATATCTACAGACCAGGTTGAAGGTGAGATTGTAGGAGACTCATTCCTAACTAGAAATATAGAGGGACCAGTGACAGGTTTTCACTGCCACACATATGGGGACATTAAAGGTGAGGCTAAACCCCTAATCTATTCAGAGTTAAAAAGAATCAATTATGGAAACAAGAGGGAAAAACACCTGTCAGGTGTAGTAAGTGACAATGGAAATATAGTTGGAACCGTAATACATAGAATCTTTGATAACAATCCCCAGGTTGTGGAGAATTTCCTTCAATTTATAGATGCAGATGAGGATGATAGAACATCAATACTTGAAAGAAATAGGGAATGTGTGAGGAATATCAATAGAGAGATTGGTATCGACACCAATGTGGAAATCAGAATACCTGGTAAAAACTGCCTTACAAAAGATCTCAAAAAACAGGAAGGCAAATTGCCTACCTGCCTTATAATTGGAAGTACAGGTTCCGACAGTGGTAAAACATTTATGACCACAGGTCTTGCAGGAATACTAAGAGAAAAAGGCCTTAACGTTGGACTTATAAAGATTGGTCCGGATATAAGAGACATAGTACCAGGTCTATACCTTACCAATGGATATATGGAGGACTATGGCTCAATAAAAATATCAAATCTCGGCTGGTGTCAACTTCCAGACGTATTGGAATCCCTTAAAAATTCCAACTATGACGTGGTATTGATTGAAGGTGTGATGAGTGTATTTACAGGGATGTTAAATAGAAAAATACCTTACTCCGGTGCTGAGATAGCTAGAGCCGGAAATATTCCTATGATACTTACAACCGGTGTAAACAAAGGTGGAATTGAGTCTGCAGCAATCGATATAACCGCACATGCTAAAAAACTAAAGGACTTTGGTATAAACATCAAAGGAATTGTATTAAACAAGGTATATGACATGGACATATTCGAAAGCGTAAAAGGATACATACAATCCGAGACAGGAATAGAAGACGTGATAGCAATACCAAAGGTAAAACTAGAGGAAAGAGGCGCAACACCTGAGGTTGAAATCAAATTTGAGGATTTCGCAATCAAGGCATATGAAACCATGAATGAAAACTTTGATATAAATCTAATCAGATATATTGAGGAAAAACCTTCATTTGACAGATACCTGGATTATGATGAGATTCTAGACATCTATAACAAATAGGGAATATTAAGAATTCTAAAAAAATGTCATTCAAGTGGTGTATTTCAAGTGTAAAAATAGAATTAATGTTTGGTTAAGATTCGATTATAGATTGGAAATTAATTTAATTTTAAAACAAACCAATCTAAAAACTAAATATAATTTTTACACTTGAAACTATAAACTAAAAAAAAAATAAAATAAAAAAAAAAAAATAAAAAAAAATAGGGAATATAAAAATTAATTCTAAATGAAAATCTCATTCTATAGACTTAAAAAAACTTATAGACTAAAATAATAGAAACATTTAAAAAAAAAGCATACTAAAAGAAAATCTAATATACAGATTTAAAACCTGACTTTAAAAATAGAAAAACAATTATAAAAGGTAAAGTTAAATTAGATATCAATTTCAAGTGTAACTTTATCTCCATCATTAAGATTTAACTTATCCCTTAATTTATCACGAGCAATAAACTCAAGGTAATTCTCTTCATGAGTGGTTTTATCTGGAAAAACAATAGCTCCGGTTATGGTGTCTTCCAAAATAGCTTTAATATATTTAACACCACCGAAACCTTGATCAGATACAATAACATTAGGACAATTATTCTTCATAACAGCAATATTATCTAGATCTTTTTCTGGAACGATAATATTCAATGTACCGGGATATGGAATAAAACCACATTTTTCCTCAAATTGATTTTTATAGAAATCTTGTCCTAAAAAATAAGCAGCCTTACCTAAACCAGTAGTAACAGTACCTTCTAATCTCATAATAAACCTCATAAAATAATTAAAAAAATCTTTCTATATAAAAATAAATAGTAATTAACAATAATAATTTTAAGTGAATTATATTTAAATATAACTATTATTATAAAAAATCAATGAAAAAACACAGGTTAAGAATAGGATTAATAGAGAGACATTAAATCCAGTCTATAAAATATTTTAAAAGGAAGTAATTTTTAAATTAAATTTCAAATAAAATCATAACATTTTATAACTAATAAAAAATAAATATTTAAAGGAATAAAGAATCTTGCTATTCTCAGGGCGGAGTGAAATTCTCCACTGGTGGTAATTTAAAATAGGTTAAAAAGTCCACGAGCACCATGAAGTGTTGATTTGGTGAAAATCCAAAACCAACGGTTAAAGTCCGGATGAAAGAGAATTTAGAAAGTAAATATATAAATCTATAGAATTATTTTTTTATATATTGGCATTTATTAATCTTTTTTTGCCCTGATTCTAGTATTAATCTAGAAACTTTATAAAATATCAGGAGTTAATTACTATGAATCATGAAGAAATGTTAGAAGGAACATACATAGATCGTATTAATAAAGCAATAGAATATCTAAAAGCTGGAAAAGGAATTATAGTTACCGATGATGAAGACCGTGAAAATGAGGGGGACATGTTCTTTTCAGCTGAAAATCTAACAAATGAACAAATGGCATTGCTCATCAGGGAAGGTAGTGGAATAGTATGTCTATGCCTACCAGAAAGTAAAGCCGATGAATTGGATTTACCTTTAATGGTGGAAAACAATACAAGTACATATGGTACAGGTTTTACAATATCCATTGAAGCGGCAGAAGGTGTAACAACCGGAGTTTCAGCAGCAGATAGGGTAACAACAGTTAAAGCTGCAACCAAAGACGGTGCAAAACCAAGTGATTTACATCATCCAGGACATGTATTCCCACTTAGAGCTAAAAACGGTGGAGTATTAGAACGTGACGGACATACAGAGGCTAATGTTGAAATAATGAAATTAGCTGGTCTTAAACCATATGGTGTCCTATGTGAAATCACCAAAGAAGATGGTACAATGGCAAGAATGCCAGATATAATCAAATTCTCTAAAGAAAGGGATATGCCAATTTTAACCATCGAGGATATTAAAGAATACCTAACCAAAGATAGTTAATTAAACTATTACTTTAAAGTTCAACTTATTAAGTCAAATAAAAAACAATTTGACTGTTTTAAAATCAATGATAGATTTAATTTATAAAATCAAATAGAGGAAACTAATATGGAAAGTGAAATAATCCAATCTGATGTATTGATTGTAGGATCTGGGGGAGCAGGTGCAAGGGCTGCTATTGAAGTATCAAAGGCAGGTAAAAAACCAATCATTGTCTCCAAAGGTCTTTCATTTAGATCCGGATGTACTGGAATGGCTGAAGGAGGATATAATGCTGCATTTGGATTTGTAGACTCCGATGATAGTAAAAAAGCACATTTTAAAGATACATTAAAAGGTGGAAGCTATCTAAATGATAGTAGATTAGTGAATGTATTAGTGGACGAGGCACCTGACAGACTAGTGGATCTAGAAAACTATGGTGCACTATTTGATAGACAGGAAAATGGAAAACTAAATCAGAGACCGTTTGGTGGACAGACATACAGAAGAACATGTTTTGCAGGAGACAGAACGGGACATGAAATCATTACAGCACTTAAGGAAGAGGTTATTAAGAGGGACATTGAAACCATTGATGAGGTAATGATTACAAAATTAATCTTAAACAATGATGATTTCCCAAAGGTAATAGGTGCTGTAGGATTCAATCTTAAAGATTCAAGTACCATCTTCTTCCAGGCAAAAGAGGTTATTCTTGCAACAGGAGGATCAGGACAACTATATCCTATAACCTCCAATACCTTCCAGAAGAATGGAGACGGATATGCGCTTGCATGGGATGCCGGTGCAGATCTAGTTGATATGGAACAAATACAATTCCACCCAACAGGTATGATAAAACCTAAATCAAGGGCAGGTGTACTTGTAACCGAAGCCGTAAGAGGTGAAGGTGGAAAGTTGTTCAACAAGAACCATGAGAGATTTATGTTCAACTATGATGACAGAGGTGAACTTGCAACCCGTGATGTTGTTGCAAGGTCTATCTATAATGAAATCAGGGAAGGTAGAGGAACAGAGGACGGTGGAGTTTACCTTGATATAAGTCATCTTGATGATGATGTAATCGATGAAAAGCTCGAGACAATGGTGGAGCAATTTGCCGATGTAGGTGTGGACATTAAGAATGAGCCTATGGAGGTTGCACCAACCGCACACCATTGCATGGGCGGATTATTTATTGATGTCAATGGTAAATCCACAATTGAAGGTCTATATGCATGTGGAGAGGTTTCCGGTGGAGTTCATGGAGCAAACCGTTTAGGTGGAAATGCCCTTGCTGAGACACAGGTCTTTGGAAAACGTGCAGGTAAGGCTGCAAGTATTGCATCAGAGATAGAGGAATTCGAAAGAAACGATAAATCCGTCGAAGAAGAGGAACAGCGTATTAAAAATCTTATAAAAGACGGAGAATACAAACCTAGTGAAATTAAAAAGGAAATACAGACCATAATGTGGGAAAATGTATCCATCATAAGAAACGAAACACACCTACGTCTTGCACTTAAAAAGTTGCTTGACATCAAAAACAATAAGCTTAACAACATGAGAATATCCTCTGATAAGACCTATAATAAAGACTTGCAAGAGGGACTTGAGGTTATCAATATGTGTGAAGTTGCTATTCTAATAGTCAAGTTTGCAACTATAAGACGTGAAAGCCGAGGAGCACATTATAGGGAAGATTTCCCAGAAACCTATGATGGCTGGGATAAAAGTATTCTTATGGGAAAATCCAAGGTTAAGTTCCTAAAAAGAGATGGAAAATTTACTCTTGATGAGTAAATCCATTTTATCTTTATAACTAATTTTTCTATCCCATTAATATATTTAAAAAAAATAATCAATCCTTATAACTTAATTTTAACAATAATTAAAAAAATAAACTAATTTTCAAATACTAATTTAATCATATGGAATTTTCATAAAATAATTTTACACTTGAAATTGTACTTAAAATAAAAGATAAATAGTTAAAACAATTTTAAAAAATCTCAATATAAATAACTTAAAATAAAAAAAAACTAATTATCAAAATTATAATCAAATGATTAAAAAATATAAAAATAATATATAGACATATAGATAGAAAAATAATAAATAAAAACATTAGTCCAATAAATATAAAATAAACAAAAACAGATATAATAAAATAGCTATTAAATAAATTAATATTAATTAAATTTATAACTATTTTATTTAAATGGAATAAAAATATTATTTATCCCATCCATTAAAAATATTAGAAAAAAACTATTCTAATAATAGATTAAATAAAATAACAATTGAATCTTATTCTTCACTATTTTCTTTAAGCTCAATCATCTCATTAATAGATTGTTTTGCATTTTCTAATATGGAAAGCTCGTCAAGGGTGTTTAGTTTTCTATTTTCCATCAATATTTGACCATTACAAATGGTTGTATCAACATTATCCCCGTTTGCAGAGTATACGATGTTTGCACATAATGAGTTTCCAAGAGGGGTGAAGTTAGGTCTATTTGTATCAACCAGTATGATGTCTGCTTTCTTGCCTTCCTCAATGGATCCGATATCCTTATCCAAACCTAAAGCCCTTGCACCATTTATAGTAGCTGCCGCAACTGTTTGCTCTGCAGATAAAACCTCGGGATCAAGTGTTGATACCTTCTGTAGAAGGGCAGCGAATTTCATCTCCTCAAACATGTCTAGATTATTATTACTTGAAGCACCGTCGGTACCGATGGATACACAGATACCGTTTTCCAAAAGTTTTGATACAGGTGCAATACCTGATGCAAGTTTCGCATTACTACATGGATTATGGGATACCTTGACATCGTTCTCCTTAATTAAACTGATTTCGTTATCTGATAACCATACACAGTGTGCCGCAACAACATCTGAGGATAAGAATCCTAAATCATCCAAGTATTCGAAAGGTCTCATGCCATTTAATTCAATGGAATCATTAATCTCTTTCTGGGTTTCATTCATATGTATATGAATTCCAACATTATACTTATTAGCCTCAGCCCTTACCCTCTTTATTAATTCTGGAGAGGTGGTATAGATTGAATGTGGTCCAAACATAGTGGTTATTCTACCGTCGGAGGTATTGTTATAGTTTTTAATTAGATCTATGTTTTCCCTAAACTCGTTTTCACGTTTTTCCCCATCTCCAAAATCAATCATACCATAGGATAGTACTGCCCTTATACCGGCCTTATCAATAGCCCTTGCAACATCACCCATATAGAAATACATGTCTGAGAAGGTGGTTGTTCCTGACTTTATCATCTCAAGAGCACCTAAAAGAGCACCGTTATAGGTATATTCACTGTTAAGATTAGCCTCCATAGGCCAGATATGATCATTTAACCAGGAATCCAACTCCAAATCATCTGCCAAACTTCTAAATAAAGTCATAGGTATATGACAATGAGTATTGATTAATCCAGGCATTACAATTTTACCGTCTGCATCAATGACCTTTTCTGCATTACCGTCTTCTATATCGTCTTCAATAAGATTGATTCTATCGTTTTCAATTAAAATGGAAGATTTACCATATTCGACTTCACCATTGGATTTAGGATTTAAAATAGTTCCATTTTTAATTAAGATATTATTTGTCTCCATCAAATCACCATAAAATAAAAATTGTTTCTACAATTAACAATTAAATAATTAAGATACATAATAAATTAAATTTTAAGTCAAGATAAAAATTAGAATAATAAACACGATAAAAATCTAACTTTAATACCTAATGACTTAAAAGAATTCAATTATAAAATTTTAGATAATAGAACTTTATATTTTTTAATTAAAATAAATACTCATTTTAAAAAAAATTTAATAAAAGAAGATAAAGAAAATTAAACTTTTAAAGTTATAATACACTATATAAAAAAGAATTAATATTAAATTTAGAAACCTTATAATGAAATAGCCTAAATTAAAAAATAAGATTTTAAAAATAGAATAACACTAAAATTAAAAGATGAAATAGCTTATTTGATAAACTTAACATGATTAGATTAAAAAATAAGATTTTTAAATGAAATAATACTATAATTAGAAGAGGAACACTCAGATAAATTTAACAGCATTTAATTAAAAAAATCAGATTTTTTCAATTGAAACATTGTCCATATCCTCAATGGATTTAAAGTCGTTATTTAAAAGATATAATAGAATCCTTAAAGCTTTTCTGATTCCATCTTCCTGTCTGTTATATAGCTCCTCACTGTTATTCTCCCTTAAATCTGAGAAAACATCGGTAGTGGTGACGATGGAATAATCATCTGTTAGAATACATATTCCGCCTCTTCCAATACCGGCTGTAGTACCGATGGCTATGTCGGAATCGGTTATATTTTTAACAGCCTCGGCCATTATCTTACTTACCTTTTTATCCCCCTCTTCATCATAGACCTTTATACCCTTAATTAAGGTTTTAGGTTCCGGAGGATTTTCAACCTGTAAAACCGTCTTAACTGCGTCTATTGTTGGAATGAATAAACCACAAACAAGACCAATATCATTATAGTCAAAATCCCCGAATTCCTTTGGATTTTTAATATAGTCCCTTCCGAAATTACCTTCATAGGATTGGGCCAGTGCGTGGATCTCACGTCCAATCTTACCATGGGTGAAACATTCTGCCGTGGCAATTCTAATCATCTTTATCATCCAATAATCTTAAAGCTGTTTTAGTAATAGCCTTGGATACCTCATCTAAGGTGTATGGAGTAATAGGTTCGTGGTCCCTTAATAACTTATTAGTTGAAACAATTAAATGATCTTTTAATATACCTTCCTTTTTAAGTTCGTCTACTGCAGGATTGTCCTTATATTCTGATATGTCCTTAACGGTAATCTCCTCATCACCATAGCCAAAGATTCCACCGGTACTAATAGTTTTGGCACCTATTGATTTAGCATGTTTTATGATTTTAGCCGCCATAGGTATTGTATTTCCTCCAGCTATCTCAATTACCACAACATCTCCCTTAATTAAATCAATATTATCCTCATTGATATATTCAGGAATACTTACAACATTTCTATAATCCTCATCATGGGTGCATATTCTTTTTAGGAAATCTGTTTTATATTCACCTATCTCCCCTCCAAGTAACGTGAAAATGACATCTGAGCCTGCAATCTTTTGACCATCAAAAGCCACAATCTCCTTTGGTCCACCACGATGTACCTGAATTAAATTAATACCAGTTCTTAAACCTAATCTTCCAAATCCTACAAGGTCTATTCTACCTTTAGGAACTCTCTGATTTTCAATATCTTCTATCATTCTATACCTCTTATAAAAAATAAATAAATAAAATGGTTAAATAAATCTATCCATGCTTTATTATATCATGCCCTTTTAAGATAAACTGAAATAGATATATACAAAAAAGTTTATCTAACCTGTAAAAATAACTAAAACAGTTAATAAAACATCTAATCTATTCAAGCTTAATAGCTAAAATAATCAAATAAACCATTACTCAACTTGCAAACGAACAAAAGCAAATCAACTTATAAAAAAATCATTATTCAATAATATAACCTCTTAAGACGTTATGGTAAATCCACCCACGGCTTTTTATTTAAGACAACTATTGGAATATTTAACTTAGATAGAATATTCTTTAAATCATATAATCCTGGAACCTCACTATCATGATGGCCTAAGTCGATTAAAGTAATATCCAAATATGAGGCTAAGACTGCCGTTTCCTGAGTCAAATCACCTGATATCAGAATATCCAAGTCTAAATCAGATGCTAGTTTTATGTATTCAGGATTTTTAAGTCCGAAACCAGAGATCACCCCAATATTATTTACTTGCTTCTTATCCTCAACCTGGTTTACGATTCGGACATTGGAAAAAATAGATGAGACTGTGGATTTGAATGATTCAAAATCACCATCAAACCTACAAACCCTTCCAATACCTGTCTTTTTATCAAATACATCAACAACATCCAAACCCAATATATTTGCAAGTGATTCATTTGCACCCCCATCTATAATATCCCAGTTTGAATGGATAGTATATGTAGGGGTTTTAGGTGTAAACAATGGAGGGTGATGTGTAACTATCAGAATATTTTCCTCTGAAAATCTCAAATCATCCTCCCTGTATAAATCCATCAATATATAAATTGAGCCTATTTCCTGATTTAAATCATACTCTCCCTGAAAACCTATACTGTCATCTTCTAAGCCAAAATCCTTAGGAATTCTATTATCAATATATACTATAATATCTTTGAGTATCATGCATCTAACCTAAAATTAATTAATAATGATTTCTGAATGTATCTTATCTAGTTCATCTTTTAAAAGCTTGTCACAGTCAAATGGATTTATTGTAGATATCTTCAGAGCCTGCCTTAATGCAAGATTCATAAATTTTTCAATGTTCCTCTCTTTGAAGATAATCTCCTCATAAAAGGTCATCTCACAGGCACTGTATAGGACACCATCCATGTTTTGAGCCTTGTTTAATACATCTGTCAAGACGCCGATAGTCAAAGTCATGGTACCGGACGTCTTTGTATTGATTCCCTTTGTTTTTATAATAGCCTTGTTTGGAGAGTTTACAACCTCCAACCTTTTATGGATATTGTTTTTATCCTTTAACAGCTCATCGTTATCCTCAGCTACAGGGTCCTCAATAATAAATCCTTTAAGATTAAGTTTTGATGATTGCTTGACTGTTAAACCTCCAAAACCTGTTGTATCTATTAAAACATCAGCAGCATAGATTAAATCCAGATTGGATGAGAATTCAACATCACAGTAAAGTTCACCACCAATATCAGCATGCAATAGCTCCTCAAGATGTGGATAGATATCAATCAATGTAATGTTGTTATAATACCTAGAGAGTTTTTTTACGATTCCAAGTCCTGTAAAATATGTTCCAACTACAATAATATTAGAATCCCTATCGAGATCAAGGGAATTGACATAATCAAGTGTTACTGAAGATTTCTTACTGATTATCTCATCAAATATATCTATTAATCTTGTTTTTGATTTTATTGTATATACTTCCGTGGTAATTCCAGTATCAATATCCATTATTTAACCTTCTTTAACAAATACTAAGTAAAGATTTCCTAAAGCATGAAAAAAATTCAACAGTTTACCTTAATGAGAATCTAGATCTTTTTAAATCCGACCTTCTCTAAAGCCTCTACAGCCTCCATATAAACTGCCTCCTCCAAGGGTTTAGATGTGACAGCATGTGACGGTGATGATCCTGCTGTTAGAATCCTTCCCTTATTGTCAATGAAAACTAGAAGTGAACCTGAACCAGGTACTCCAAGTCTACCGCGACTTATAATCAAGTCACAGTCACATTGATCAAGGGCAATATATGCCTTTGAAAGAGCAGGTATTCTACTTGTATCTGCAAAATTAGTATTTATCTTTAAAATATGAGCTTCGTTAAGACCATACTCTTTTAATACCTTATTTAAAACTTTAACCTTAATTCCATTCTTATTAGGAACATAGATTTTTTTAGCATTCTTTATATAAGTTTGAATCTCATGAACCTCTTCGATCTTATCCCCAAAGCGGCAGTTATTTTCAGATTCCTCAAATGCATTTTTAATCATCTTTTCAAAAGACATAATAAACACTATTAATCAGTTTTAAAATCAAATAACATTATGTTTTAAAAGTTTAAAAGCTTTAAGTAAAATGATTTAACAAAGGGTCTGAGCCTTTAAATCCAAGTTATTTATAACAGACATTACATCTTTAAAGTTTCCACATATAGGTGAACCTACACCCTTAACATCCAATGGATAGTTATCGGCAATGACTGTTGCTAAATTACTTGCTCCAGCATTTAAAGAGTATACAACATTTTCAGGTCCAATGGTTGGAGTTGGTACGGTGATTCTAATACTTGGATACATTATACGGGTAACTGCAATCATCTTCAATTGTTCCTCTAATGGAGATGCCGGATGGTTTTCCATTGGAGTGCCTTTATATGGATTAAAGCCCATAAGAGGAATTTCCTCAAGATTCTTAAAAGTGTTTAGAAAATGTAAATGTGCTATCCTATCTTCCAAACTTTCACCAAGGCCGATTAATATACCTGAGGATAGTGAAACACCTGCATCATCTATCATCCTACATACATTTACCCTATCCTCCAGCTTTTCACCAGGTTTTACAAAATTAAATAAATCTTCATTGGTTGTTTCTAAATTACAACAAATTGTATCGGTATTTAATTCTTTAAGTCTATTAATAGCCTCCTCGTTTAAATCTGCACCTACATTTACAAGAACTTCAAGGGAGGTGTTGTTTTTAACAATTTCAGTTGCTTTAATAGCCTGTTTTCCATTGTAACCATGACCACCAGAACAGCTAACCCTAGGGATTCCTGCCTCCTCAATAGATTTTGCAGCCTCCAGTATCTCATATTTGTTCTTGAAAAAAGAGTCGTAATATCCGTCAGTAGATGTTTCTGTTGCAAATCCACAGTATTTACATCTTGGATATATCTGGCATTTATTAGTAATATGGATTGTTGAAGTTAATTTAATTTGGTCAATATTCTTATCTCGAATTTTAACTGCAATATCACATAACTTATCTAAGTCTTCTCTATTGTCAATTTTTAATAATTGAATATATTCCTCATCACTTAGTTTTTTATTATTTTCTGCTTTTTTTAAAACTTCATCAATCAATTTTACACCTGAAAAATAAATAAATCTAAATAAAAAATAGTAAAAACTTATTTTTTAATAACTAATTAACTTAATGATTAAAAAATAAGTTAAATATGTTGATTTTAAAAATCAACTCAACTTATTTATAGAATATAACTATTCTTTTTTATCTTTTCCTAAGTAATCTAATACAGTAGGAACGATTTCAGCTAAAGCACCGAAATTCATTGAATCTGCAGTACCGAGTAATGCAGCAGGGTCTAAAGCTTCATCCATTTTATCAATACCTTCGTCATTCATAAGTGCAGTAACTTGGGTTAAAGCTTGATCTGCCATGTTTTGTGCAAATCCAGCAGGAGCACCTAAGATTTGAGTAACAGTGTCTCTGTATGCTAAGATACCTGCGTAGGTAATAGCGGTTACAGCTGAACACATATCACATACAGGTCCTAATAAGTTTGCAGGTAAGGTAAATGCTTCACCTCTTGCTTTAGTACCTAATTCTAATAAAGTGTTAATTGCTTCATCACTAGCATATCCTTTAGCAATGTATGCTTGACCTTTCATTTCAGGTACAGCACCTGGGTGGTAGGAAGCTACATTTACTTTAGCACCTAAATCATCAAAGATTTTTTTGAATTGAGTGGTAGGGATAGTACAAGCGTGGGTTACAATAGCACCTTCTTTAATATCTCCAGCAAAGTTTTTGATTATATCAGGTTGCATTCCACCTTCTGGTAACCAGGTCATTACCCAGTCAGCATCTGCTACAGCTTCAGAATCATCTGCAGTAGTTTTCATTCCTAAATCTTCAGGGTCTACAAAGTGAATAGCACCTTTAGGTGGTTTAGCGACTGTTTCAGCTAATGAGTTTACTTTTTCTCTTATTGCTGGCATTACATCTTCAGGTTTACCTGCTTTGTGAGCTGCGATAACTTCATCATAATCAAAATCGTCTACAATAGTTAAACCTTCTTTAAATACAGGATCAGCTACTACTACTTCATCTACACCAGCAAGGTGTAATAATTCAGCACCCATTTCAATAGTTGAATGAGTTAATGCGATTTCTTTTTTACCAGTTTGTTCTGCAACTTCACAAGCTCTTGTAAAGTTTGTAATACCACTTGCAGAATGTGTTCTGTAACATCCTGCACCTAAAATAGCTACTTTCATTTTTTGTCTCCTAAAAAATATTTAAATTTTAAATTTCGTATTTAAAACTATTACTACAAAAAATTATTGAAAATGTGCCTTAATATATAAAATCTATTAATTATTTTAAGAGTAGATAAAAATTTTTTAAACCCTATATTTTTCAAATAATTTTATCTTAGAACAGATGGTAGTAATATATAGAATTATAAAAATAAGAATATATAAATTTTTATATTTAATTATGAAACTGCATACATAATTATTAATTTATTCTATTAATCAACTAAATAATTATTACTTAATAACAAATGAGATTAATTAAATATGATAAATAACAAAGTATAATAAATATTCAACTGGAGGCTTTTAGGTAAATGTATGAATTAATTAAAAAAGCTGTCAATAGTGATGAGGCTGCTATTGAATTATCAAAAATGGATAAAGATGTGACAGAAGTTGTAGATGCAATATCTGAGTTATCCTTAGAAGAAACCATGAAACTTGGTACCAGATTTAAAAAGTTCCCAATCGGATGTGATTTGAATGAGATAATCGTTGGAACCTGTGCATCAGATTTGGAATTAAAGGATTTACTTGGAAACTGCAGGCTAGCCAATATGATTGGATCTCCCATTCATATATGTGCATATGCATTTGCAGACATAGCTGAAAATAATGATATGCGTGGAATAGACGTTATGAAAAAAGTCCATGATACCGTTGATGTTCCACTAGACCTTGATCATTTTGGTGAAAATGGACCTATGAGACTTCCTAAGAATATTGTTGGATGTGGTGGAGAATGTTATTACAAAGGTCCTGCATTTACTGAATGCCCAAGAGGAAGAATCCATGAAAGATTAATAGATAAAGAGTTAAAAGAAAAATCCGATAAGGAGGAATGGGTGAAACTATCATCTTCCGTTGCCATTAACTTAAGTTCAGTGCAAAGTGGTGAGGGACATGCAGCTCCATATGCCGAGGCAGTGGACGTTGCGAATCTAGCTAAAAAATATAATAAGGGACTTGAAGCCATCATGTTTGTTGGTGATGGATATGATGAGCTTATTACAGGTTTTGAAAAGGCTATAGATATTGGAGCAGACGTGTTTGTAATAGAAGGTGGACCTTATAACCGTGCGGAAAATACCACGGAAGCATATGCCAAAGCAATAGCTGCATCAAGAATATTATGTCCTGGAAAGGTTGTTGCAACCAATGGAGCATATGAACATGAATGCCGTGCAGGATTAAGATCCGGACTAAACATGATTATAACAGGTTTTCCAAAGAACCATCATGGATATATGTGTGGATATGAACCGGGAACTGCTAAAAGGGGTAATTTCGGTCTTCCTAGAGTAATTGAAATAATGAATGAAGAGGTTAACAACAAGTATACAAGGGTACCAATTCAAAGGGAAGAGTTAATAGCCCTTGCAACCTCCGTTAAGATAGCTGGGCCCGAGAACATATACCCTAAAAAGATCGGATCATACACCGTTGGAGATGCACACTGGGCTACATTGACAAGTTCCAGAATATATGACAACATCAATCTAAAACATGATCTAAATAGTATTGTGGAATCAGTAAATGGTAGCAGTGTTGCATTGCTTGGTGGAAGATTCATATCCTGGGTAATTGCAAAAGAGCTTGATAAACAAGTGGATGAGATTATTATATCTGATGTCGACCCTTGGATTCAGAATGTTACCGTAGACAACCTTCAAGAGGAACTAGATGCAACTATCATCAAGGGAGACGGAGACGTGAACAGTTCTGAAAAGTCAGATGATACAATCATTACATCAACAATACCAAACATCTCAAATAAAATCCTAAATAAAGTTCCAGATGCAATCAATTTAGTATAGTTTTTATAAACTATACTAATACTTTTTTTAATCATTAAAGTTTAAGATAGATATCTATAAAATGAAACTGTTATCTTAAATCTAAGAACCATTTCAAGTGTAAAAACTATAATCAATATCCCAGAATATTATTATAGTAAGACTATTTTTTAAAATCGAATATCTATAAAATTAAATATTAATAAAATATATTTATAATTAATAGAGGAATGTATTAAAGAAAAAATCATAGAAATTATTTAAAAATATTTTAATTATATTTACATGACCAATTCTTAAAAACAAATAATGAAAGGAAATAAATATGAAATTACAAATAGCTATACCTTCAAAAGGAAGGATAAGTGACCCTTCAATTGAAATTTTAGAGCAAGCTGGTTTAAAATTAAAAGACACCACCAACAGAAAACTAATGGCAAATACACATAATCCTAATATAGATGTTATGTTTACACGTGCCAGTGATATTCCAACATTTATCGAAGAGGGAATCGTTGATATGGGAATTACCGGCGTTGACTTAATCCATGAAAAAGACGCGGATGTTGAGGAAATATTGGATCTTGATTTTGGTCAAACAAAGTTAGTACTTGCAGTTCCTGAAAGCTCCAACATTAAAAGCATAAAAGATTTTAATGAAAACATGAGAATCGCAACAGAGTTTCCAAACTTAACCAGAAAATACCTTAAAGAAAATGGTGTTGAAGGTGTTGAAATTGTGGAACTTGCAGGCTCTACCGAAATAGCTCCACTTATAGGAATCGCAGATGGAATTACCGATTTGACCAGTACAGGAACAACATTAAAAACAAACCATCTTAAAATTATTGACACCATTTTAGAAAGTACCATTAAATTGATTGCAAATAAAGACAGTTTATCTGAAAAATATGAACTTGTTGAGGCTGTTACAACCAGTATCCAAGGTGTAATAAATGCATCAAACAAAAAGTTGATACTAATGAATGTTCATAAAGAAAACTTAAACCAGGTAAAGGATGTTCTTCCAGGTATGAGTGGACCAACAATATCCGAGATTCTATCTAAAAAGGATATGTTTGCGGTTCAAGCTGTAGTGGATGAGGACAAAGTATTTAAATTGGTTAATGAACTTAAAAAAGTAGGGGCAAGAGACATTCTTGTTGTTCCGATTGAAAGGGTTATTAACTGATTATTAAAGTGAAGGTAATTTGATGAAATTTATAAGATTTATATACAATGATGATGTCAAATCAGGGATAATCAAAAACAGTCAGATTTATGAAATAGACTATGATGATAATAAGGAATTACTAGATATCGATTTTAATCGGGACATTATTAATGATAAATCTTATAGTTTCAATGAAATTAAAATAATAGAACCTACAGAACCATCTAAACTGGTATGTATTGGGCTTAACTATAAAGAACACGGTGAAGAATTAGAGATGGAATTACCAGAGGAACCTAAAATCTTCCTAAAACCAGAAACATCCGTAATAGCCCATGAAGATCCGATCATATACCCATCAATGTCAAACCAGGTTGATTATGAAGGGGAGTTGGCTGTTGTAATAGGTAGAGAATGTAAGGATGTTGACATTGAAGAGGTAAAAAATTACATATTTGGATACACCATAGTCAACGATGTTACAGCACGGGATCTTCAAGCAAAGGACGGACAATGGACAAGGGCCAAAAGTTTTGATACATTTGCCCCTATAGGACCATGTATCGAAACCGACTTAAATCCCCTTAACCAAAAGATAGAGACTAAAGTCAATGGCAGGATTAAGCAAGATTCCAATACTAAAAACATGATTTTCAATGTCTACCAATTATTAAGTTTTATATCCAATATCATGACATTAAACTCAGGAGATGTGATATCAACAGGTACACCAAAAGGTGTAGGTGAAATCAAACCAAATGATACCGTTGAAATTACAATTGAAAACATTGGAACATTGAAAAACACATTAATCAAAAATTAATATCTATATTTTTTTAATAAAACATGAATTAAGCTTAAATTAATTAAAGAAAATCATTAAATCATCCAAATATCCCGGAAATTAGCTTCTTTTATAAATGAAATTATTATCAAATGTCAATAATATTTTACTTTAGAAAGCAACAATTTTTTTTAAAAAAGCTTCAAGTTTATATAATTTATAAAACATATTTTATAATGATGTACAAATTATTTTTATTATGGGAAGGCTATTTAAATTAAATTTTTAATTAATGAATAAGGTGTGAGTGTAATGAGAATTTTAATCCTTTACGATAATGTAAACAGTAAAGCTGCAGAAATTGCAAATGAAATCCTTGAAAATGTAGATTCAGAATTTAAAAGAGCATTTCCTGTAAATAAAGCTCATGATGCATGTTTACTAAAATATGATTTTATAATATTAGGTGGATCTGTCAGTAAAAGAAGTATTCCAAGGGAACTTAAACAGTATGTTCAAAGAAACATGAGAACATTAAAAGGTAAAAACATTGGAATATTTATTACAACCTATGAAAAGGAAAAGGAATCCAAATATCTATACAAACTTTACTCAAAAGAGTTAGTAAGTTCCGCATATCTAACAGAATTCTTCTATGATGAGAATATCAACACAGGTTTCTTTTCAAGACCTAGAACAAAAACACCTAATAAAGGTAAAATAAACGAACTAAATAAAAGCCGTATAAAATCATTTATTGATAAAATCAACGAGCTTAGTGCTCGTCGTAAGAAATAATAATAAAATATTCAATTAATTAAGTGATAACATCACTTAAATTAATTTAATTTACTCATTTTTAAACTATATTCTAACAATTCAATTCAAAAACAATACTCTTTTTAAATTATTATCAATTAATAAAAAACAAAACCAGTTTCTAAAATAGTTAACCCTATTTGATTTTTAAATTGTTGACACATAAAAATAAGATCTAACTTTAAAGAGCTAAAACAGAATTAAGATTCCATGAAGAATTCTAATTTTTACAATACTAATTTTAAATATAAATAAATATATCTTAAAAAAATCATAATAATAATTTAAGGTGATTGAAATTTTTAATCTTAAAAATGTTATATCTATTAAAGATTTTTCAAAGGAAGATATTAATTACATCTTAGATGAAGCTAAGAAACTTGAGAAGGTTGCTAAATCACAGGCTATTTCCAATGATTTAAATGGAAAGATTCTTGGTATGATGTTTTTTGAACCATCAACCAGAACTAAACTATCATTTGAAACTGCAATGAAAAGATTAGGTGGAGCTTGTGTAGGATTCGACAGTGTCTCATCATCATCAATGGAGAAAGGTGAAAGTATTGCAGATACTGCTAAGATGTTGGAATCATACTGTGACGGACTTGTCATAAGACATGAGCTTGAAGGGGTATCCCAATTCATATCAGAAATTGTGAATATTCCAGTAATCAATGCTGGTGACGGGGCAGGCCAACATCCAACTCAGACATTACTTGATTTATATACCATGAGAGAGGAATTCGGTCATATTGAAAATCTGAATGTTGCACTTGTTGGAGATTTAAAATATGGTCGTACCGTACATTCATTGGCATATGCTTTAGGATTATATAATGTGAATATGACATTTGTATCACCAAATGAACTTAGGATGCCTAAAGAAATCTTACGTGATCTTGAAAAAAATAATATTAAATATAGGGAAAACACTGATCTCAATGATGTCATTGATGATATTGATGTGTTATATGATACAAGAATCCAGAAAGAAAGATTCCCAGATGTCGAGGAATATTTGAAAATAAAGGACGCATATTTAATTAATAAAAAAATGTTAGAAGGAAAGGATTTAATAGTCATGCATCCGCTTCCAAGAATCAATGAAATAGACTATGATGTTGATGATACCAAACATAATAGATACTTTAAACAAGCATTTAACGCCGTTCCTGTAAGAATGGCAATTCTTAAAAATCTAATATTAAACAATAAAAAATTTGAAGATTAAAATATTCAATCTAAAAGAGAATTAATTATAATAAATAATCATTGAATTATTTATTTATTTTTAATTAATCTTAAAATACTATTTCTAATTTTTAATTAAAGAGTTAATATTTTTCAAAAACTGATTTTAACAATATAATTAATCATATAAACTAAAAAAAGCTAATTTTAGACATTGTTTAATTAAAAACTTAAATTCCATTTAAAATAATAATAAAAAAAATTAAATTATTAAATAATAAAATAAAGGATTACATGGAGTATAAGGTATTTTCAACCAATTTCTCATCACATTGTAGTTTAATAATGTTGGTTCTACCTTTACCTCTACCAAAGGATTTGGTGTTTGTTGAAATTATACCTAACATTTCCAATTCATTAATGAAATCAAAGATCCTTCTATAAGTTACGGAATCACCTTTTGAAACTTCCTTATATGTTTCATATAATTTACCTGAAGTAATTTCCTCTTTTTCCTTAGTTAATATTAAAATAGCTTCAAGAACCCTTTGTTGTTGAGTTGGTAAGGTTAAGATAATATCCGTAACTTTATTATGTTCAATTTCATTCTTAGCAGCAATAACATAGTCTCCTATTATTTTATCTGATTTATCATTGTCAGCTAATTCACCAGCGGTTCTGAGTAAATCAAGAGCATATCTTGCATCACCCTCCTCTTTAGCAGCCATTGCAGAACATAATGGAATAACATCCTCATCAAGAACACCCTCTTTAAATGACATTCTAGAACGTTCCTTTAAAATATCAGCTAATTGATCTGCCCTATATGGTGGAAAAACAATTTCCTTATCCCTTAAACTACTCATTACCCTTGGCTTAATAAATTTTTTAAAGTCTAAAAAGTTACTGATGGATAAGATAGAAACATTGTCTGTTCTGGTTAGGGTATATAATAATCCGTCACCGTCCTTCTCAAGTAATATGTCAATTTCATCCAAGATTACTATAAGGATCAATTCATTACCATTAAATTCCTGTTTGAAAATATCCCTAAATGTATTGATAATTTCCCCTTTAGTCCATCCTCTGTATGGAACATCTCTACCTAATCTTTGACATAGTTGAGCTAAAACCTGATATTCAGTAGTGTAATCAGTACATTTAATATATTCAACTCTAATGTATTGCTTTTTTTCTTTAGCAGCTTCTAAAAGTTGTTGTTGTGCAAATTTAGCTGCTGCAGTTTTCCCGGTACCTGTTTTACCATATATAGTTAAATCAGATGGAGTCACATTGTCCAATGCTTCAACCCAATATTTAGCTATTAATGTAATTTGTTCATTCCTATGAGGTAAATTCTCAGGTAAAAACCTATGATCTAAAGGTTTTTTATTTTTAAAAACTGAATTGCTTCGGTCTTTTAAATTTGCAAAAATATTATCTGTCATTGTGCCACCTACAAAAAAATAAACAATATAATAAAGGTAAATTAAATAAACCCTTATTAGATTGTTAAAAAAAAGTTATAGAATAATATTTTAAAATAAAATTAAAATAAAAATAAAATAACTAAAATTTCCCTTATGTGAAATATCACCTAAAAATTTTAAAGGTCTATTTCAACTGTAAAAATATGTACCTATATTAAAATTTTTCAAAGTACAACTGCAAGTGTAATATTGATGATTATATTTTATAAATTTTTCTATGAATTAACTTTTTTTATAAATGTGTGTGTGAGGTGTATTTCAAGTGAAACAATATTCAGTAAAAAACCAAAATGAAAACATCTATTTCAAGTGTAAATTTTTTTAAAAAATTTTTAAAAATAAAAATTTTTGAATTTTGTCAAAAAAATAGAGGGGTAAAATTTATGAAATTTTACAGATGAAATATACCTCTTAAGTTCTAATATATACCAATTTTACTTTCACTTGAAATGCCTCTCTCACACACCAAAAATTAAAAAATTAAATTCATAATAATTGGTAAAATTATATAAAAAAATAGAGTTAAGTCCAATGAAATTTCTAGGTATAATTTCAACTATAAAAATAATAAATCATGATATATAATAAGGTATATTGGAATATAAAAAAATATTATTATTATTATTATTATTATTAATATTTTAAAATTATATTTATTAATATATATTTTATATTATCATTATATAAAAAAAAGTTATATTTTATTTTAAAAAAAATAAAATGAATATAAAATAAATATAAAAAAATTTATTTTATTTAAAAAAAAAATAAAAATAGTTAAAAATAATTTAAATAAATTAATAAAGAATAAAAATTCTATTGATTGTCAAAATCATTTAGATCAATACTTGTTGATGAGAATGTCTTGTCAATCAACCATAAACATTGAAGTTTAGATTTGTAAATTCTTTTAATGGTGTGAATTAACTTGTTTTTTGTAAGACCATCCTCAAATATTTCATCTGTAATAAGGAATCTATTCAACTCGTTATCTGGATGTTCAAGTTCGAAATCAACTAGAAATTGATTCAATGTAAACCTCATAGCCCATATGAAATTCTCTTTTATCTGTTTTGAGGATTGACTGATCATCTTCTTCTGTTCTTCGGCAATTTCGGTTGCACATCCTATGAGGATCATATCCTCCTTTCCAACAGGTTGAATCAAATCCATCATATGGTCCTGGGGATAGTTGATTATGTAATGAAAATTAGCATTTTGATCCTGGATTTTCTTATTTAAAAGACCTTCATCAGTTAGCCACTTGATTATTTTACTTTCATCGATCATTTATATCATCTGTAAACTTTTTTTTTAAAAAATAATAATTATCATATAATATAATATTTTTATATTATATTTGTTTAATTAAGATATTTGTTTTATTCATTAATATATTGATTTTATATTTTTTATAAAAAGAATATTTATTTTTATAATAATATTTAAAAAAAAACTTCATTGAACTTTTACATAATATGAAGATTACAGTTGAATGGGTTTTTTAAAATAATTCATATGTAATTTTTTTCCTTTTTATTATTATTTAAAAAAAATAGTATATTATTTATATGATTTTTTAAAAAACATTTAATAATGATAAATAGTATTCTTTTAAATAATTTTTATATAACAACTACGGTGTTTTTTGTAGTTTCCATACTTGCAATATTGATGGATGAGCTGATTGGTGAGGTTCCATCAAATATGCATCCAGTTGTATTTATTGGAAAATTAACTAATTTTTTTAAGAATATCTATATAAAGCTCGATTCCTATCTTTCAGGACTGTATTTACTTTTGTCAGTTGTTTTTGTATTTTTGATAGTGAGCTATATTGTACTATTGATTATCACATACCTTCCATTGATAATTACAATAATACTTTTCGCATTGCTTCTATCATCTACATTTTCAATTAATCTACTTTTAAGTTCTGCCGAACATGTCAGGATCCTTTTAGAAAACAGGGAAATTTTTGCAGCAAGGGAAGCCGTATCACAGTTAGTAAGCAGAGACTTAAGTGGCTTAAACCAGAACTATGTTATATCCGCTACAATTGAGAGTTTGACAGAAAATGTTACAGACTCTGTAATAAGTCCATTGTTCTATTACTTTGTATTGGGATTTTTAATTATCATATTCAATTGTTATAACCATTTGTTTGATTATAGCTATATTGTAACAAACCTCAATCTCTTTGTTTTAAATAATATGCAGATAGATGCAAATAGGGTTGTCATTGATCTGATATTTGTATGTATAATCATTGCATATCTCTTTAGAATTGTCAATACACAGGATGCTATGGTTGGATATAAAACTAAAAAATACATCAAGATCGGATTTGTTCCTGCAATATGCGATGATTTATTGAACTTCATTCCAGCAAGGATTACAGGATATTTAATGATATTGTCTGCGAGAATTCTTGGTATGGATTGGAGG
>NZ_BAGX02000019.1 GCF_000320505.1 Methanobrevibacter boviskoreani JH1 | reverse complement strand
AATAAAATACTAAATTAACAATTTCTAGACTAATTTATTTTAATTTTTTATTTTTAGAAATTTTGGTTTGTTTTTAGTTAGGTTAAATTTTTATACAATAATAATATTATTAATAAAATACTAAATTAATAATATAGTAATTTGAATGTTATAATGATTAAAAAATAAAATAATATTTTAATTTTCTTTAACTATTAATTTATTTTTTAATTGTTATTTTATTCGACTTGTTTAAATTAGATTGGAAGTGATTTAATGGTGGAATATTCCAAAGTGGCTATAGCAGGGATAGTTTCCTTTGTCGTTGTTATTTTAACATCAGTTTTAGGTTTAACTGGTACTGTTATTGGTTCAGTATTTTCCTCTGTTATGTATAGTGCTCTTACTGGTTATTTAGAAGAGAGGAAGAAAGAAAGAGGCGGAATCGATATTAATTTATCCAAACCAAGATTGGATCTTGAGTTATTTTACATATTCCCTTTAGTTGTAATTCTATTAATTGAACTCTGTTATATGTTAACATTCTTCAGCTCCGGTTTCTCAGTATTGTTCTCTAGATTGGAGGGGGTAACCAGTAATAATCTATTTAGAGTCATGGGATTCGGTTTAATTATTATGGGTATTTATCCTATGTTTGATTCAAAAACTGTTAAAAAAATCAATGGTTCATTACTTGTCTTCATTGGTTTAATTCTTTTAGGATGGGGATTTGTAGATTTAAATAATCCTGTATCAAATGTTCTTGGAGATGTATTACAACGTGTTGATTTCTTTGTAGCTGCATTTATTAGTTTAATTTTAATATATGTGATCTTCTCAATTCTTGTAAGAAAATCAACTAATACTTCAACAAAACCACATTCTACAGGAAGAATGTTTAAATATAATAATAAAAGACAGTATGATTATCCTCCAGCAGATGATTTTAATAGGGCTTCTAGATTTAAAAGAAGGAATTATAATTATGGAAATGATGGTTATAATCAATATGAAAATTATGGAAGATATGATAATTACAGACCGGATAGGGAATTTGATAATAGGAACATGAGAGAAAATAATCCACGGGAAGGTAATGGTGGTATAAATTCCTCTTCAGATTCTTTAAAATATGTATCTAATAGAAGACGAAGAAGATAATCTTCTCTTTTTTTTATTTTTTTTAAATTTGATTTAAGCTGTTTTATATATGGTAATTTATTTGAAATATTAAATTTAAATTAAAGAATAATTAAACTTTTTTTTACTTATGTGAAATTTTATTGATTTTATACATTTTTTTTATTTTTTCAATTTTTATCTTAAAATTTTCATTTTTTAAAAATTTTTATTGTTTTTTGTAAATTTTTATATTAATTTTTTGTTTTTCGGTATTTTTTTTATAAATTTTAGGTAAACTTTAAATGATTTGATAACTAAAGTAGTATATATGTTATTATTCCTAAAATAGGAAGTCAAGAAAAATTTTTATAAATTTTTATATTTTTATAAATTGGTGATTAAATGCCGAGTAAAGGAAATAGAACATTAAAAGATATTTTAGATATAATCTTATATGAAAATCCTGCTACTCAACAAGAGATTGCTGATAAATTAGGCATAACACGTCGTTATGTTACTCAATTGATACAACCATTGATTAAGGAAGGTGTAGTTAAAAGGGCTTATATGATTGATATGGAGAATTATGAGAAAATAGCAGATGACTTTGAGTCAAATGTTAATTCCCCATTACATTCAAGTAATCTTTTAATTACCAGTATGTTAGTTAGTATGAAAAATCATGTAAAAAATGAATTGAAACTTTCAGTTGAATCTCTTATAGAAAATGATGATAATAAGGCAGAAGAAGCTTTAAAAATGGATTATACTACAAATAATATGTGTGAAAAAGTAAGAACATCTGTAGAAACAGTTGTTAGCATTAATCAGCAATCACACTTCTCAAAAACAGTTATTTACAATGAAGTTGCCTATGATCTTGAAAGGATAGGTGATTACTGTGGTCATATAGCTAAATTTGTTGTAAATGATTATTATGAGGCAGATGATGATATTGTTGTAAACATTAAAAAAATGTATAAAATCAGCGACAAAATGATTGAAGATTCCATGACTGCATTTTTAGATGGTACTATTGAGCTTAAAGGGGAAGTAATGGATTTAGAAGAAAGAATGCATGAGATGCAGAAAAAATCCATGGGGACTATTGCAACTCAAATGGCTGAAACTTCTTTTGATGATAAAGAGCGTTCCAATTATTATATTTATATTTCCAGAGTAATTAAAGCATTTGAGAGAATTGGAGATATTTCTGTAGAGATTGTTGATACTGCAGGTGAATTCCACAATAATATTCCACGTTCTATTACCCCACGTACATTTAGGGAATAATATTTCTCTCTTTTTATTTTTTTTATTAATGCTTTTTGCATATTTTTTTTAGCTATTTTCTTGTTTAATTTTATCATTAATTTTAGATTTTTTATACATTCTTTATTATTTTTTATATATTTTTTTATTTTAATTATTTCTTTAATTCATCTTGTTCAAATATGATTTTTTGGATTTTGTTCATAATTTCCTAAAATGAGAATAAATTTCCTAATTTTTCCACTAATTTTTTATTTTTTTCACATAATGAGAATTTTTATACACAAAAAGATAACCTTTATATACTCTGTAAAATAATCTTTATTTGAGGTTGAAAAAATTTTTTTTTAATAAAAAAAACCAATCTCATTTTTAAAATCTAAATGGAGTTTAAGATTTAAATTTATGTTAACTTTATATTTTAAATATTTTCGTTGAAAATTCCTCTAAAACCTCTTAAACTTTCATTTTAATTTTATGTTCGGTGTTAAAAAATGAAAAAAAATACAAAAAGGATTATTTTAGTTATTGTTATAATTTTAGTGCTTGCAGGTGCTTATTTGGCAATTAACAGTGGATCCAGTAAGGTAGAAATTGTAGGATCTACTTCTGTACAACCTGTAGCAGAAAAATTAGTAGAAAAATACAAAGAAACTCACCCTGATGCACAAATCAACGTTCAAGGTGGGGGATCTAGTGTAGGTATCAAAAGTGCACAAGACGGAACTGCTGATATTGGTACAAGTTCTAAAGCTTTAAAGAAAAATGAGTCTCAAGGTTTAACTCAAATTCCTCTTGGTCAAGACGGAATTGTTATTGCTGTTAACACCAAAAACAGTGTTGATGGGGTAACCTCAGAACAATTAAAGGATATCTTCTCTGGAAAAATTACCAACTGGAAAGAAGTTGGTGGTTCAGACGGTAAAATTAATGTAATTCGTCGTGAAGATGGTTCTGGAACTTTAGATGCATTTGAATCCATTGTAATGGGTAAAGACACTAAAATTAAATCTGACGCTGTAGTTCAATCTTCAACTGAAGCTGTAAAACAATCTGTAAAAACTGATGAAAATGCTATTGGATTTGTATCCTATGCACATATGTCCTCAGATGTTAAAGCTCTTAAGATTGATGGAGTATCACCTTCAGATGATACTATTGCAGATGGTTCATACAAATTACAAAGACCATTCTTATTCTTAGTTAAAGGTACATCAAACCAAGCTACTCAAGATTTCCTTAACTTCGTAAACAGTAGGGAAGGTCAAAAAGTTCTTAAAGATGAAAAAATTGTTCAAGCTAGTAACAATACTAATTCATCTCAATAGATAGTTAAAAGTATTAGCATTTAATAATGTTTATTAAACAATTAACTGTCATGTTTAAGAAATTTTTGGCTGTTAATTTAATCTATAATTTTTTTATAGATTTTTAATTTTTATATTTTTTTTAAATAAATTATTATTATATTGCTTATTTTTTTATATTTTAATTCTTACATAGCTTAAAGATTTTTTAATAATCTAATTATAGATTAGATTTTAAAAGAGAGGTTAAATATGGCTAATCAAAATTCAGAAGAAACTGGAATTCAAGCAATATTATTAGTTGCTGCTTTGTTCTCTATATTCATAATCTTTCTTATAATGGCTTTTATTTTTATTGAAGGATGGCCAGCTTTTGCAGATTATGGATTCTTCAAATTCTTATTTGGTCTTAAATGGGATCCAACTAAGAATGTATTTGGTGTTTTACCAATGATTGTTGGTTCTTTATGTGTAACTTTCTTTGCATTACTTTTAGCTGTTCCATTATCCTTATTATGTTCCATATATATGGCTGAGGTAGCTAATACAAAAGTTGCTAAATCATTAAAACCGGTTATTGAAACTCTAGCAGGTATTCCATCTGTAGTATATGGTTTCTTTGGTTTAACTGTATTAGTTCCATTATTCAGATCATGGTTTGGAGGTACTGGATTCAGTATATTCTGTGCAGGTATTATTCTTGCAATTATGATTCTACCAACAATTATATCTGTTTCACAGGATGCACTTGAAGCTGTTCCAAATGAATATAGGTATGCATCATATGGATTAGGTGCAACAAATTGGCAAACAATTAGAAAAATTGTTTTCCCTGCTGCTTTACCTGGTATTGTAACAGGTATTATTTTAGGTATGGGTAGAGCAATCGGTGAAACTTTAGCAGTAATTATGGTTGCAGGTAATGTAAGTCAAATTCCAAACTCAATATTTTCTCCAGTAAGAACCTTAACTTCTAACATTGCATTAGAAATGGGTTATGCTACTGGTCTTCATTACAACGCTTTATTTGCAACTGGTGTAGTATTATTTATTATAATCATGATTTTATTAATCATTACAAACTACATACAAAGTAAATATAAAATGGATGTTGGAGGAGGAACTTTATGAATAGTGTTCAAGAAGAAATCGATAAATCCAGTCATAAGATGTCTTCCTTGACTACCCAAAAAATTATGAATGGTATTTTCTTATTATCAGGATTAATCACAATCTTGATTTTAGTTGTTATTATTGGATATATTTTAATTGAAGGTTTACCTGCTGTAAACTGGACATTCTTAACCTCAGATCCTATTGATTCAGGTAGGTCCGGTGGAATCTTTCCAATGATTATCTCAAGTTTATATGTAACAGCAATTGCACTTATTATTGCAAGTCCTCTTGCAGTTGGAGCGGCAATCTATATTTCAGAATATGCTAAAAATGAAAAGATTAAAAAGGTCATTAGATTCGGGGCTCAAACATTAGCATCCATACCATCAATTATTTTTGGTTTATTTGGTTTACAATTGTTAGTTATTACATTAAACTTAGGATATTCTGTCCTTTGTGGTGGTATTATATTGGCATTCATGGCACTTCCAACTATTTTCCAAGTTGCAGAAGTAACTGTATCCTCTGTTCCAAGTTTATACAAAGAAGGTAGTTTAGGTTTAGGTGCAACTAAATGGCAAACTATTACTGGTGTTGTTTTACCTGCAGCATTACCTGGTATCATTACCGGTATTATTTTAGGTTTAACCCGTGCTATTTCAGAAGCAGCAGCAGTAATGTTCTGTGTAGGTTCTGCAGTAACCACCCCTATATCCATTATGGATCCAGGTAGGCCATTACCATTACACTTGTATGTTCTTGCAACTGAAGGTGTTTCATTACAAAATGCATATGGTACTGCAGCAGTTTTAGTATTTATTATTTTAATAATTACTTTATTAACCAATTACTTAGTAAACAGATATCAAGCAAAAATGAGGGGAGAACGTTAAAATGGCGGATAAATTTACAGTTAATAATTTAAATGTGTACTTTGATGAAGCACACATCCTTCATAATATTAATATGAATGTTCCAGAAAATGCAGTTACCGCACTTATTGGTCCTTCCGGTTGTGGTAAATCTACTTTCCTTAGAACATTAAACAGAATGAATGATTTAATTCCTACATTTCATCATGATGGAGATGTATATTTAGACGGTCAGGAAATCTATGATGATAATGTAAATGTTGTTGATTTAAGAAAAAGAGTTGGAATGGTATTTCAGAAAGCTAACCCATTTCCAAAAACAATATTTGAAAATGTTGCATATGGTCTTAGGATTCATGGTATAGAAGACGAGGACTTTATTAAGGAAAAGGTTATTGAATCCCTTAAAGGTGCAGCAATATATGATGAAGTAAAAGATAAATTAGATGAATCTGCTCTTGGTTTATCTGGTGGACAACAACAAAGATTATGTATTGCAAGAACCATTGCAATCGAACCGGAAGTAATTCTTATGGATGAACCTTGTTCTGCACTTGATCCAATTTCCACTCTTAAAATCGAAGATTTAATGACGGAACTTAAGAAAGATTATACCATTGTTATTGTAACTCACAATATGCAACAAGCAACAAGGGTTTCAGATTATACTCAATTTTTCTTAAATGGTGTTATTGTAGAAAATGGACCTACAGAGGACTTATTTATTAATCCTAAAGAAGAACAAACCAAAGAATATATTACAGGAAGATTTGGTTAGATTAATAAGATTATTAATATCTTAATTACAAATTAATTTATAATATATTATTAAAAATGGGGTTAAATAATGGCTGAAAATTATGAAATTAAAGATTTTCCTTCAATAAACTTTGAAGAAAGATTTAAAGAAATCCAAAGTGAAACAAAAAAAATAGGCCAATTAACTTTGGATAACACAAATTTAACAAGGGAATTGTTAGAAGATTATAATGAAAATATTAAAACTGAAATACTTGCCAATAGTGAAGAAATAGACTTAGAGGTATTTGATTTAGAAAGGCAATGTATTAAATTTTTAGCTTCTGAACAACCTGTTGCAAGTGATTTATTGTATGTTCAATCTACTGTTAGGGTAATAAGTCACATTAAAAGAATGGGTTATCTTGATGCTAATATCGCTGAGGCTATAGCAACTTTACAAGATTTTGAAGCTCCTGAGGAGTTATTTAAAAATCTATCATATATGGCGGATTATGTTCAATTAATGATTCAAAAAGCTATTCATGCATTTTTAGATGCTAATGTGGATTTAGCTTCACAATTAAGTGAAGATGATGATAAGATTGATGATTTATTTGATAAAATATTAGATTCCGCTGTTAAATATCTTGCTTCCGATGATTCAGATTATGATACAAAATGTTTCATTGAAATCATTTTCATTGCAAGACATCTTGAACGTATTGCTGATAGGGCTGTAGCTATTGGTTCCAGAACAATATTTATGGTCACTTTAAAGAGACCTGATAATTTACCTCACCGTGATGAGGATGAACCATTTTCTTTAGATGAGGAAAAGTAAATAAAAATCCTATTATTTTCACTTCTTATCTATTTTCATAATCTGTTGAAATTCTTTATCTAAAGATTTCTTTTTTTATTTTTTTTTTAATTTTAATTCTTAACTATAAATTAATAATAATCTCTTGAATCTTATATAATCTTTATCTAAATCCTAAAAATATGATTTCTAATTTTTTCAATATGATTTTAATAACATTGTAATTAATTTTTGTAAAGGTTCTTTCTAAAATCATGTAGATTTTCATAAATAAAGTATTCAATAATAGTTAAGTATTATTTTAGGTGTCGAATGGAATTTAATCTAGATTATAATCTAAAAATATTTTTAAATAGGATCTTATATTCTCGGGCATATATTTTAAGTGTAAAAATAGAATTTAACTTAGTTTACTTTGGTTTTTTAAATAGTTATAAAAACAGTATTGGATGATAAAAAATTAAAAATTCAAAATAAAATTTTATAGTTTAAATTAAAATTAGAATTAATTAAATAAAATAAAAATATTAAAATATAAATATAATTTATTCATCTTTTAATATGCTTGTAGCATGTCTGTTTGCCCAGCACTGAATACATACTCCTATAGGTAAACCTGCAGTATGTGTTGAGGCTTTCTTAATCTTAACATCTAAAGCTGTGGTTTTACCACCAAGACCCATTGGACCTTTACCATTCTTGTTGATTCTTTCTAAAATCTCGTTTTCCATTTGATTTAATTCATCGTCAGGATTTGGTTGGCCTACTTTTTCAATCAAAGCCTCTTTTGCTAGTTTCATTGCGAGGTCTGATGTACCACCTATACCAACTCCGACAACCATTGGTGGGCAAGGTTTTCCACCTGCAGCAAGTACTGACTCAATTACAAAATCTTTGATTCCCTCTTTTCCTTCTGCAGGAAGCGCCATTTTAAGTTTGTTATTGTTTTCAGATCCAAAACCCTTTGGAAGAACTGTAATCTCAAGGTAATCAGTGTCTGTAAGTTCGATAGAAATATATGGAATATAAACACCAGTATTATCTCCAGAGTTTTCTCTTGTTATTGGATCTACAATGTTTGGTCTAAGTGGAACTTCTTTGGTTGCTTTTCTAACACCTTTTTCAATTCCCTCTTTTAAATTTTCCACTTCAACATTACCTAACTTTACAAATATCACTCCTAAACCTGTATCCTGACACATTGGTATTTGGTTTTTATGGGCTAATTCAATATTTTTTAATATATTGCTGATGTTTAATTTTGCAAGTTCATCTTCTTCGTTTTCCAATGCATCTTCAAGTGATTTAACAACGTCTTCATTTAAGTCTATTGCCGCTTTTTTATATAGTTGGTAAACTGTATCTTCAATAGTTTTTTCACTAATCATGTTATCATCTAAAGTAGAATTAATTAAATCATTAAATTTATCTTAATTTTATAAAATTATTCATTAAGTTTTTTATTAAAGTTAATATAATAATTTTTCTTTTTTAGAAAAAATAAATTTAATCATTTAAAAAAATATCCGATATTTATATAAGTATAATAAGCTGTAAAAAAATAGAGGAAAGAATAATTAATTAGTTAATTATTCTCGTTTTAATATCAGTGGAGTTTTTCTGATATTTTTTTCAAGTAGTTAAATTCTTTAGCTACCTTTTCTTGTTTCTTATTGATTAAGTTTTGTGAATTATTTGATAAAGCTCCAGTAGGACATGCTTCAATACAATACTGTGTGTCCTTATTTATACACAAGTCACACTTTTTTGCATGTGTGTTATCCATATTTATTGCGCCTATTGGACAAGCGTCTCTGCAGATTCCGCAGCCGATACATTTTTCTTGGTTAATGGTGATTGCTCCACCAAGATATTCAATTGCACCTTCAGGGCAACTTAAAAGACATGGTGCTTTATCAGGACTACAATGCATACAGAATAAAGGTACTCCTTCATATACGTGGATTGCATTATTTGGACATGAGCGTTCACATCTGCCACAATCAACACATTCCTTTGGATCCAATATTAATTCTCTCATTCTATCACCTAGTCCTCGAATGCTTTACTAATTCTACTGCCACTTGTTAATACATTTAACATGGTTTTGTTCTGTTTGTTGCTTTTACCTGCAATTTTAGCAATGTATTCTTCACGTTTTTTATCAACAAGTTTATCTGTATCTACTAATGATATCGCTCTTTTGGAACATGCTTGTACACATGCAGGTCCTTCAGGACGATCTGCACATCTATTACATTTCTCTGAGCTTTTATCATAGATTATAATTGATCCGAATGGACATGCAAGACTACATAAACCACATGCAATACATTTGTCTGAGTCAATTCCAGTGTTTGTCATTGCACCTGTTGGACAGATAACTTCACAAGCAGGGTCTTGACATTGTTGACAAAGGATTGGGTAATAAGAACCATCAAATTCTATAATATTGATTCTACTAGTACCATGTAATGCCTCACAGGACCTTTCACAGTCTTTGCAGCCATCACATAAATCTCTTTGTACTATTATTTTCTGCAATTTTCTCACCTCAAATTCCTAATTCTTCACATTGGTTGTTAACATAATCTTGTATCATTTGGACATGTTCTTCGTCTAAGTGTCTGAATCTTTTTTGAGCTTTTAAGTATTCTACAACAGGTTTTCTTTCTGTTGGTCTGTAGGTTACTTTGAATTCACCATTTTCAATTTCGTATAATGGCCAGAATCCTGTTTCTACACCTAATCTACCTAATTCAATTGTTTTTGAAGGATCAAATCCCCAACCAGTAGTACATGGTTGGTTTAAATGGATGTAAGCAGGACCTTTTGTTTCAACTGCTTTTTTAACTTTTTTCATATAATCCTCAGGATATGCAATTGAGGCAGTTGCAATATATGGAATTCCATGAGCAGCCATAATCATAGGCATATTCTTCTTAGGTTTATCCTCACCAAAACTTTCACTACCTGCAGGTGAGGTAGTAGTTGATGCACCCCATGGGGTTGCTCCACTTCTTTGAATACCTGTATTCATATATGCTTCATTATCATAACAGATGTAAGTAATGTTATGTCCTCTTTCCATAGCTCCAGAGATGGATTGTAAACCAATATCTACACTTCCTCCATCTCCACCAAATGCTATAACATGAGTATCTTCTTTCCCTTGGCTTTTAAGTGCTCTTTCAACACCACTTGCTACTGCACCTGCATTTTCAAATGCAACATGTACAAATGGTACTCTCCAAGCTGTTTCTGGATATGGTGTAGTCATAACTTCAAGACATCCGGTTGCACAGATAGCTACAGTGTTTTTACCTGATGCTTTAAGTGCAAGTCTTGCACCAATAGCTGCTCCACAACCTGCACAACCTCTGTGTCCTGGTGCAAAGAGTTCTTCTTTAGGTATATCCATTTTACTCATCCTCCTCTAATCCTATCCAATTAACTTTTTCTGTTGGATTTTTAGTTTTATCTAAAATATCGTAGATTGTATCTGGAGTAATATCTCTACCACCTAATCCAATAATGAAATCATAAATCTCAGTATCACAGTCCATTGTTGATTTCATGTCTTCATATAAAGCTCCACCAATTCCGAAGCTTATATCCTTCTCAACAACGGCTACTTTACTAGCATTCTTGATTGCCTCTTGGATTTTTTTAGCAGGGAATGGTCTGTAAGTAACTGCTCTTACAAGTCCTACTTTCTCTCCTTTTTCACGCATTTCATCAATCATAACTTTAATTGTACTGCATACAGAACCAAAACTTACAAATATTATATCTGCATCTTCGGTTTTGTAGGTTTCAATTAAATCGTGTTTTCTTCCAAATATTTCTTCAAATTCTTTAAATGCCTCTTCAAATACCTCTTCAGATTTGTCCATAGCTACTTGAATTGCATGTCTTGCTTCAATATAATAGTTTGAATCTGTGAAACTTCCGACTGTTACAGGATCTTCTGGATCTAGGTATGAGTATTTTGGAACATATGGTGGTAGGAATTTATCTACTTGTTCTTGTTCCGGAACATCTACTGCCTCGTTAGTATGTGTAATAATAAATCCATCGATACATACCATGGATGGTAATAAGACATTTTCATTCTCTGCAACTTTATATGAGATTAATGTCATGTCTAATGCTTCTTGTCCGTCTTTTGCATAAATTTGCATCCAACCAGAATCCCTTTGAGCAATTGAATCTTGTTGATCATTCATAATACATAATGGTGCTGAGATAGATCTGTTTGCATCACCCATAACGATAGGTGCTCTCATACCTGCTGCTGCAAATAAAACCTCATGCATATACATTAATCCTTGTGATGAAGTAGCTGTAAATGTTCTAACTCCTGTACTACTTGCACCTATAGCAGCACTCATTGCACTGTGTTCTGATTCTACTCTAATAAATTCAGTATCAAGTTCACCATTTGCTACGTAATCTGCAATATATTCAGCTACTGTAGTCATTGGTGTAATAGGATAAACGGGAATAACAGCTGGTTTTGCTAATTTTACTGCATTAGAAATTGCAGCTGTTGCAGTCATAACTTTTTTAGTCATTAATGATTCTCCTTAATTTTTTTATTCATCAATTTCCATTTCAATAGCATTAACTGGACATTCATTTTTACATATGCCGCAGCCTTTACAATAATCATAATCAATATTAAATTCTGTATCAATACAACCTTCTGGACAGAATATGTAACAATTGAAACATTCAACACATTTTTCTCTGTCAGATATTGGTTTAAATGTTCTCCAACTACCTGTTTTATTTTTAACTGTACTTCCAGGTTGGTTATTAGTACATCCTACTGAGGTCATCATTTTCAATCACCTTAAATTTAATCCATTTCGTAAGCTTCTCTTACAGCTCTTACGTTTTTTTCTCCAACTTTACCTGGGAAAACATCTTTAATTACTTTTTCTAATGATTCAATACTTACAACACCAGATTTTTTAGCAAAGTAACCTAAAATAATTGTATTTACAATTGGTCTTCCTAAAACATCTAATGCAATTTTAGTTGCATCTATCTTATGTACAGGTATTTTGTCACTGCTAATATCTTTATGTGTGTTGATTACAACATCACTATTTTCCTTAATACCTGAGTAAATGTCTACTACATTTGCTAATCCGTCATCAAGAACTAAAATATGATCCGGATTATAAATTTGGTATCTAAGTTCAATTGGTTTTTCGTCGATTCTTGTGAAGGCAGATACTGGTGCACCCCTTCTTTCTACACCAAATGATGGGAATGCTTGACTATATTTACCATCTTCAAATGCTGCTTTAGCTAAAATTTCAGCTGCAGTTACAGCACCTTGACCTCCACGTCCGTGAAAGCGAATTTCAATCATTATCTTTCCTCCATTTTATTTATGATGATTGAATAAAAATTATCTAATACAAGATAATTCATATAAAAATAATTTTTTTCATGATAAACTTAGTATATCTATCATGTATAATCATTATAAATTCAAAGTATATAAATATTTAGATTTATCATGTATAATCGTTATAAATATATAAATTTCTAAATTTTCTATTTAAATCTTTTCTAAGTCGGGTGTCTAAAATTTTTCTATATTGTATAAAAATAGTATTTGAAAATTGGAATTTATATGTGTTTTTATTCAGAAATATTATTGCTGTTTAATTAATATTTCAGTTTTTATAATCTAATTTTTACCTTATTTAAATACTTAATCTATAATTATAATTTAATTTAAAAGGATGATTCTTAATTTTCTCCATTACAATTTCGGGAAGAATAATCTGCAATTTTCATATGTCCTGATATGATTTTAATGAAGAGAACTTATTTTTAATGGCATTTTTTTAATTATTTAATTATTTTTAGAAACTTTATTTAATTATGTACTTAATAGAATTTCAAATATTGTGATTTTTTTAATATTTTTGAAAATAATATTTTTTTTGAGTAATCTTTTGTATGATGTTTATACACTTTTTAGTTAGTGTGTTATCTTTCTAATTATTTAGTAAATTTTTTTAATTTATAGAAATATATATTAAATTGATTTGTGGCTTTTTAGGATTGACTTTCATTTATTTCTCATTAATTGAAATTTTATTCACAAAAAGTATAGTTTTAAATATTGAAATTTTCTTATATAATAATATATTATATATAAATAATTTTTAGGTGTATGAATGTTATATGGAGTTATAGATATTGGTTCAAATACTGTTCGGATGAATGTTTATTCTTATAATAAGGAACGTTTTAAGAAAATCTTTTCTGAGAAGGAAACTTTAGGTTTAATTGCTTATGTTAAAAAAAATAAGTTACCTAAACATGCAATTAATAAGCTTGTTCATCTTTTGGAAAGAATGCAAAAGGATTTAAATGTTTTGAACATTACGGATTTCACTGCATTTACAACGGCTTCAATTAGAAATGTTAAGAATTCTGAGGAAATAGTAAAATATGTTAAGGATAAAACAGGAATTGAAATACAAATTCTGCCTTCTGAAGATGAAGCGGAATTAAGTTATATTGGAGCCCAGCAGGATTATGATCTTAAGGATGGGGTTCTGATTGATTCTGGAGGAGGCAGTACTGAGATTATTATATTTGAACATGGTGATGTTCTCGAAGAATACAGTATGCCAATAGGTTCTTTAAATCTGTTTAATGAATATGTTTCTCAGATTGTTCCAAATAAAGATGAGAAAATTAAGATTGAAGAGAGAATATTAAAAGAAATCAAGAAACTTAATATCAAATATGATAAAGAAATTCCTTGCATGTGTGGTGTAGGTGGAAGTATTAGGGCTATAAACAATATTTTAATTGATTTGGATTTAAAGGATAAAAAGGATTCTATTGATGTTAATCTACTTCCTAGCTTGGAGGAGGATTTATCCTATAATGATAGGTCTACCTATGATATAATTTTACATACAAAACCAAGTAGGATTCATACTGTTGTTCCAGGTTTGTTAATATTTAAAGTTTTAACTCAATATTTTAATTGTAAAGAGATACATGTTAGTAAATGTGGTGTAAGGGAAGGATTCTTTATAGAAAACGTTTTTAAAAAATATCAAGATAATTAATTATTAATTATTGACTTAATTATTGTAATGCTATAAAAAATCCTGAGATTTATTTTCACTGAACTAGTTATGATGATATAATGTTATATCAATTTAATAATTCTTTGATTAGAGAATATCAACTAGTCATATTTCGTACAGAATTCTATTGAATTCGATTTATTTATTTATATATAATTTATAGAGGAATGTAAATGTCCAAAGATGAAAAGAAGAATAAAAAGAATAAAAAACATTTAAAGAAAGGTAAAAAAATGAGAGATTACAGTTTTACCCAAAACAGGGAATTATCCTGGCTTAAATTTGATGAAAGGGTTTTAGAAGAGGCTGACGATAACACTGTTCCTTTATTTGAAAGATTAAATTTTATCTCTATCTTTGTTAGTAATTTAGATGAATTTTATATGATAAGGTGTGGTTCACTTTACGATTTGACCTTGGTTAAGAAGAATGATATTGATAATAAGTCAGGGATGAGTCCACAGGAACAATTGGATCATATTTATGAAGAAACTAGGAGACTATATAAAAGAAAAGATGATATCTTTAATAAGGTTGAAACTAAGCTTATTGAGAAAAACAATATTAAATTATTAAGATTTGCAGATTTACATGAGAAAGAAACTACCTATTATAATAAATATTTCTTTGATTATGTATTTCCCGTATTGTCTCCACAGATAATAGATCCTCAACATCCTTTTCCTCATTTAGTCAATAATTCATTAAATATTATTATTGCAATGACAAGTACTGACGGTAAAAAAAATAAGGTATATGGTATTATACCAATACCTGATAGTTTACCTAATGTTGTATTCTCACCGGAATCCTCTATGAGATATATGTTGATTGAGGATTTAATCTATGAATATGCTAATGAAATCTTCTCAACCTATCAGATTGATTTTAAGACAGTTGTATGTGTAACACGTAACGCAGATATAAACTTGTCTACAAATAAGCCTGATGAGGATGAAGATTACAGGGGTTATATGAAGAAGATTCTTAAAAAGAGGAATCGTCTTGCGCCTATTAGGCTTGAATTCTATAGATACCATGATGATGATCTGGAAAAATTTTTAATCAAAAAATTAAACATTACAAAGGAGCAGGTTTTCATATCCCAGTCACCTCTTAAAATGACTTATGTAAGGGATGTTTATGATAAGCTTGAACATGTGGAGCCTGAGATATTTGATCAAATTTCCTATCCTCCATATGAATCCAAATTTAACTCTTTGTATAAGAATAATCGTTTAATGGATATTGTTCAACATAAGGATATTCTACTTAATTATCCATACCAATCTTTTGATATATTTTTAAAATTATTGAAAGAGGCTGCAAATGATGAAAATGTATTGTCCATTAAAATGACTATCTATCGTTTAGCTAATGATTCAAAGGTTATAAAATATTTACTTGAAGCTATTGAAAATGGTAAAAATGTTACAGTTTTGATGGAACTAAAAGCTCGTTTTGATGAAAGCCATAATATTTATTATGCTGAGCTCTTAGAGAATGCAGGTGCAAAGGTTATCTATGGTTATGAGAAATATAAGGTACACTCAAAAATTTGTCTTATTGTCAGAAAAGATGAGGATAATAAAATCCATTACATAACTCAGTTAGGTACAGGTAACTATAATGAGAAAACCTGTAAAATCTATACCGATTATGCATTACTTACTGCCGATGAGGAATTTGGAAAGGATGCTGTTTTATTCTTTAAGAATTTAGCTATTTCCAATTTAGACGGTAAATATGATCATTTCCTGGTAGCTCCAACATCACTTAAACAGAATCTAATTAAAAAAATTGATAGGTCTATTGAACTTGCAAATAAGAATGTTCCCACTACCATTATTATGAAAATGAATTCCCTAACAGATAGGCAGATGATCGATAAATTACATGAGGCCTCTCAAGCAGGTGTAAAAATTAAAATGATTATTCGTGGTATCTGTTGTATTGTTCCGGGAATTCCTGGTTCAACTGATAATATTGAGGTTATTAGTATTGTAGGTAGGTTTTTAGAACATTCAAGAATCTATTGTTTCAGAGATCCTGAAAACACTGAGATTTATTTATCCAGCGCAGATTTAATGACTAGGAACATGAATAAAAGGGTTGAAATTGCATTTCCAATCTATGATCCTAATATAAAACAGAGAATTTTAAATGACTTAAATATTTATCTTCAGGATAATGTTAAGGCTCGTTACATAGACTCTAATGGTAACTATTCAAAAGTAATGAGGGGTGTCGAATTGCTTTCAGCTCAGGATTACTTTATGGAACATGCTGATGACGATGTACATCCTGAGGAGGTTTTATCTACATCAGATAAAATTAAAGGATTCTTTAACAACCTTTTTAGAAGAAATAGTTAATCACTATTTTTTTGTTTTTTATTTTTTTTTTTTTTTTATTTTT
>NZ_BAGX02000018.1 GCF_000320505.1 Methanobrevibacter boviskoreani JH1 | reverse complement strand
TTTTAATTCTACTAGTTTTTTTTAAAATTTAAATATTCTATTTTTAATAATGCTTATTTTATTTTATAAACCTATTTTAATTTTTAAAATTGGATTTTTCTATTTTCTTTTATTTGGAGAAAAATTAAAAATATTAGGACCAGGATTTTTTAATTAGATTCATAAATTGTTGGTTTATTTAAAAAAAGTTATATAATTTGTAATCCAAAATAATAATATTATATTTATTAAGGGGTTATATTATGAAAATACTCATTATAACTGGAAATTTAGCTTATCCTGCAATTTTGGATATTGTTAAGGATTCAAATAAAGAAGTTATTGTCCATAAAGCAAATACTCAAATAGCGGCCTTTTTAACACCTAATCAAATTATTAAAGAAATAAAAAATAATATTCAAGATCAATTAGATACTGTTGATGTGATTTTAGTTCCAGGTTTAATTAGAAGATCTACCGATAAAATCGCTGAAGAATTGAATATTCCTACTTTTAAAGGACCTACCGATTGTGCTGACTTAGGAGTGGTTATAGATTTAATAGATAATCTAAATCTCGCCACTGATAAACCTGCAGATCGTTTAATTGAAGAGGAAAAAGAAAAAGAGCATTTAATTTTATTAAAGATTTCGAAAGCGATTCTCAAAAAAGGGAGGAATTACTTAAAAAGCCTAATAACATATTGGTAGGTAAATTGGCTGTAGGTGAAGATTTTCCTATTAGGGTGTTATCCGAGATTGCAAATGCTCCATCCCTTCCAAAAGAACGTTTGATTAAAAAGGCAAAACACTTTGTTGAAAGCGGTTCCGACATGATTGACATTGGAATGGCCGCTGGTGAAGATAATTCTGATATGATTCCTGATTTAATTAAAACTTTAAGACCTATTGTTGGAGATAGACCTTTAAGTATAGATACTTTAAACCCTAATGAAATTAAGGTTGCCGTTGAAAATGGTATTGATTTGGTTTTAAGTGTGGATTTAGGTCATGCTAAGGAACTTGTACCTTTACTTAAGAAATATGATGTTCCGGCTGTGCTTCTTCCAACTAATTTTGCTGTAAATAAGGTTCCACATACAGTTGATGAGAGACTTGAATATATTGATGAGTTAATTGGATATTGTAGCAAATATTCCCCTGAAGACGAACCTATTGATTTCATTGCAGACTTAATATTGGATCCTGTAAACAGTAGCAGTATTACTGATTCACTTATTGCATGTAAAAAATTTAAGGAAAATAATCCCTATCCCTTATTTTTCGGTGTAGGAAATGTAACTGAGTTATTGGATACTGATTCAACTGGAGCCAATGCATTACTTGCAGGTATTGCAATGGAAATAGGTGCATCTGTTTTGTTCACTCCTGAGGAGAGTGGTAAAAATGAGGGTAGTGTATATGAGTTAGCTATTGCAAGCAAGATGATGTTTCTTGCAAAGCATAGGTCTTCAATACCTAAGGATTTAGGAATTAATCTATTAAGATTTAAAGATAAAAAACAAAGAGCGGATATATTGGGTGAAGAAATGTATGAGGATCAATCAAATATTAAACATATAATTGCTAAGGAATCTAAACGTTTTATACTTGACCGTGCAGGTAGTTTTAAAATAAAGGTTAATTATGCTGAAAATCTTGAAGATAGAAGTATTATTGTTACTCATTTTAAGAAAACAGTTCCGGATATTGTTGTAGAAGGTAAATATCCTAAAGAGATTTATGATGAGCTTGTAAAACAGGGTTTGGTTTCTAGAATGGATCATGCAGCTTATTTAGGTTCTGAGTTACAGAAGGCCCAAATAGCAATGATTACAGGAAAGGAGTATGTTCAGGACTTCGAATTATTCGATAAACCAATTAATTTTAATGAAGATTAATTGATTTATTCATATTTATTTCTCTATATATTCAATTTAGTTCAAAATAACTTATTTTTAGAATATTTTAAATCGTCTTATATGGGGTATATATTGAAATTTAAATAGTTACCAATATTTTGGGAATTTCTTTTATTTAAATCTCATATACTTTTTTTATTTAGGTTTTAAATTTAAAGATGTTCTTTATTTAGATAAACCTTAAAATTACTTATTTTTTAATATATTTTTTAAGTATTGAAAATCCATTAAGATTTAAAACTGATTTTAAAGATGTTAAAAATAGTTGTTATTGTATATAAAAAGAAAATTTTAAAAAATAGTTAAAAAATTTAGAGTAAGATTACTCTAAATGAATAATTTAATTAACCAGTATATGGCTGGTCGTAGGTATCTCCATGACCATGTTCATATCCTGAATCAGAAGATTGACTACCACTGTCTTGGCTGTAATCACTTGATCCGGAATCTGAGTAACTACTTCCAGATTCATAACCTGAACTAGAACTATCTGTACTATAGTAACCATTATCACTTGATACAGAACCGGAATCACTAGAACCACTAGTTGTGTCAGGAGTAGTGTTAGTTGTATTATTAACGGTTAAATTGCTTGTTGTGCTGTTAGTAGTATTATTAACTTCCATGTCTCCTTGGGAGTTCATAGCAAATACTGTAGCACCAGCAACAGCTATAATTGCAATTACGAGAACAATTATGATAATGTCTTCATTTTCCATATTTTTCATTCCCTTAATTATTATTTTATTATTATATTTTTTATGTATAATATAATATTAATCTTTTGTTAATCTTTTATTTGGAAATTTTACTTTTTTTTAAAATTTTAATTGATTTTAAATTTATTAATAAATTATTTAAATTAATTTAAAGCATAAAAACTGTTGATTATATTTTGAATATCGGGGTTTATATTATTGCCTAACCATTCAATCATAACTCTTTTGCTGTTGACTGAAAAGAATGCCAATCTATAATCCCCTCTTGTATTGGAGTGTAAGCTTACATAATATATATTGTGACCATTAACTGTCGTGTTTTCAGTACTTAACCCAGTATCCTGATTGTTTTCTCCCTCTGCAAAATATGCATAGTCATTATTATACATATTATCTCCATCACCATCATTATTGTAAACCGTTATATATAGACTGTCATTACTAGTCCCATATAAATCATAACCTGTTTTACTAGTTACACAACCGTTCTGATAATTATCAGGTATCATACAAGTGTAACCGTTAATAGTTGTATTTTTACCTGTAAGATTTGCAGTATTATTATTGCTTACACTTTGATCATTATTATTAACTGTAAATACAATAAGTCCTGCAATGATGATTATTAAGATAATAATTCCACTAATCAATGTCTTTCTATTCATATTATACCTTTAATTATTTATTTTTGTAAATTGTATTTTTCTTAAAACTTTCATCGGATTATTTTTCAAATTTTCATTAAGTTTTTAGGATTGGAATATTAAATCCATTTCTTAATATTTTGAATTTCTTTTAAATTTTTCATTAAGTTTTTAAGATTTAGAATATAATTATTATTATAAAATATGATTTTAATTTTATTTAAAAATTTTATTTTAATAATATTATATTAAATAGAAATTATAAATCATTTATTGTTGTATTAATTTATTTTTATTAAAGGTTATTCTATGGAAAATATAAACATTGACGATATAAACAAAGGTTTATTGGAAAACAACTATGTCTCAGATTCTGAGATAACCACCACTGTTTATTTATCATTGGCTTTAAATAAACCTATATTAATTGAAGGACCTCCAGGTGTTGGAAAAACTGAACTTGCAAAAACCGTTGCAAAATCTTTAGGCAGAAACTTCTTCAGAATCCAATGTTATGAAGGTATAACTTTTGAACAGATTGTTGGTGAATGGAATTATCAGAAACAATTGTTAGAATTGGAAGCCATTAAGGGCAAATCCAAGGATATTTCTACAGATATATTCCAGGACGAATATTTTATAAAAAGACCTTTACTTTCTGCTTTTTCCACTGAAAAGGATTCAGTTTTACTTATTGATGAGATAGACAAAGCAGACGAGGAAGTTGAAAGTTTTTTACTTCAAGCTTTAGGTGAAAAGGAGATCACTGTTAATGATTTGGGAACATTTCCCCTTAAAAATGATTTAATAGTTATTTTGACTTCAAACTCTCAAAGAATGTTACTTGATGAAACAAAAGACAGATGTTTATTCTTATATATTTCATATCCTTCTGTGGAAAGGGAAGTTAAGATTGTTAAAAGAAAAGTCCCCGAAGCAGATGATGATTTAATCACTAAGGTTGTAGAGTTGGTACATAGAATTAGAAAATTAAATCTTTTAAAGAAACCTTCTGTAAGGGGTAGTGTTGATTGGGTAAGATCCGTTCTTAATTTAAATATGGACAGTCAGGATGAAGCACTTAAACAGAGTATTGGTTCAGTAGTTAAAAATAAATCTGATAAGGAAAAGGTATTAAAAGAAGTCTTAAAAGATTAATTTTTTATTTAACTTAGTATAGAATAGGAAAGTTAATCTAGTAATTCTTTATTTAATATTTTTTTTTTTATAATGAGATTAGAATTTATTGTAATGTGGTTGCTATGATAGAAGTAGATCAAATTGTTGAATTATCTAATAATTTAAGAGATGAGGGCATGGCTGTAAGTATTCGTACTACTCAAACAGCAATGGATACCTGTGATTTATTAGATACAAACAATAAGGAACTTTTAAAACAAGCTCTTAGATCTGTTTATGTTAAAAATAAATATGATATTCCTAAATTCAATAAACAATTTGATGAAGTCTTTAAAGAGAAGAAATCTTTAAAATCTGTAGAGCAGGAATCCACTAAAATGCCTAGGAATTATCGTTCTGGCTCTAATAAAATGAGAGTTGTTAAGAATAAGAAAGCTCCAAAAGCTCATGTAAATAGTAAATTTAAAAATAAATTAGAAATGGCGGAGTATCTGGGTACCCCTCCACTTCATGAAAGTGATGACGATTTGGAACGTGATTCTGAACTGCTTAATAAGGACTTAACAAAAATTAATCAATTTGAACCACGTATGTTGGAACTGTGTCAAGAATTAGGACGTCGTATTGCTAATAAACGTTCAAGACGAGAAAATCAGGCTAAAACTAATAAGATTGATATTAGAAGAACTATTAGGACCAATCTAAAATATGGCGGTACAACAATAGATTTAGTAAAAGCTAAACCAAGACCTCATAAAAATCAGCATCTTTTCCTGGATGACATTAGCGGATCATGTGAGTGGATCAGTAGTTGGTTTTTCATGTTAATGTATTCATGCCAAACAGCATTTAAAGATTCAAGAACATTTGAATTTGATAATAAAACCGTTGAAACCACTGAAGCTTTAAAATCAAATTACCTTTTTGATGCCTTTGTAAAGGTTAAAGATATTCGTATTAAAAATGCTATGGTACATGGTACATCAGATATGTATAGGGCTTTTAATTCATTTATAAAACAGGCTGATATTTCAAACAAAACTTATATTGTTATATTATCTGATTGTCGTGATTGGGCAGGTCCTAAGGTAAATGGCGTTCAAGCTAGTACCGATTTAGTACGTCAAATGGTTAAACTTTCTAAGAAAGTTATTATATTGAATCCAGAAGATAGAAATAAGTGGGATATTGCAGATAGTTGTGTATCATTATATGAGGATGCTGGTGCTAAGGTATATGAAGTAAATACTTTAAATCAATTGGCAGATTTTGTAATGGATATGCATTAATATTGGTCTTTTTTTAACTTTTTTTTAAAGTTTAATCTTCTAAAACTATATTTAATAATAAACTAAAACATATAAAAATCTATATTTAATAGAAACATTTTAACTTATCAAATTATTTAAAAATTCTGTGATAATTATGAGTGTATGTACAAAATGTGGAAATCCTAATGTTATAATTACACGTAAACAGTCAGGCCAATCTTTATGTGCTGATTGTTTCATTAAAAGTGTGGACAAAAAGGTTCAACAAACAATTAGGCGTGAAAAATTACTTAATAAAGGTGATAAAGTTATGGTTGCATTATCCGGTGGTAAGGATAGTGTGGTAACTTTGGATATTCTAAATAGTTATAGGGAAAGACATGTTATTGATTTATGTGCTGTAACTATTGATGAGGGGATTAAAGGTTATAGGAATGAAGGTGTGGACATTGCCATATCTCATGCCAAACGTTTAGGAATTGAACATAAGGTTGTCTCATTTAAGGATTGTTTTGGTATTGATTTGGATGAGATAATGAAAACCGACAATCATAGGGGGTCATGTACTTATTGTGGTGTGTTTAGACGTTGGATTATTAATCGTACTGCAAGGGAGTTTGGGGCTGATAAAATAGCAACAGGTCATAATCTTGATGATGAGTCCCAAGCCGTTTTAATGAATTATTTGGAGGGTAACATTAATAACTTATCTTCATTAGGTGCTCTTACCACTTCTAAAAGTCCTAAATTTACACCTAAGATTAAACCTTTAAGGGAAATCCCGGAAAAGGAAGTAGGTTTGTATGCTTTGGCGAAAGGTTTGGATATTCATCTTGCAGGATGTCCATATGCTCAGGAATCTTTTAGAATGGAAGTCGGAAATATTTTAAAAGACTTAACTAAAGATCATCCGACCATGATGTATTCTGTAATTAAAGGTTATGATAAACTTAAACCCCTTGTAAAGGAGAATTATCCTCCTGAATTTCATCAGGGTGATTGTGCCATTTGTGGCGAGCCGTCATCTAATGAACTTTGTAGGGTTTGTACTTTTTTAAAAGAGTTAGGTCATAGGGTTCAATTATAATATTTTTTAGTTTTTTAATTATTATCTTATAATCTAAACCTTTTTTTAAGTTTTTAAATAACTTATTTTATTACTTGAATATTCCTAAACTGAAATCTGCCTAATAATTATTATATAAAAAGAAAAATAAATTAACTATTGTTATTATAATTTAGAATTATTATCTATAAGGAGAAATTAATAGATGTCATATACTGTTATATATAAAGATAAAAAAGAAGAAAGAGAGTTAAATGGTAAATATACAATTCAGAATCTTTTGGATGATTTAGACATTTCTTCAGAAACAATTGTTCCAAAACAAAATGGGGATATTGTAGTTGAAGAATCTGAGATTCATGATGGTGATGAAATAAAGATTATCCAAATCATTTATGGGGGATAATTCCATATTATCTTTAATCTTCTTAGATTTTATAAATGCATATAATTTAGCTATTTTTATCTAATTTTATTCTTAATTATTCTCTAATTTTTCACATTTTATTAAACTTTTAATATTTTAAATAATATACCATATAACATAATTAAAATTATGGTGATAATATTAAAGTTAATTATGAATGTGGGCCTTGTTTTTTACGTCAATCTAAGGATGCCTTAGATGTAATAACTAATGATGAAGATTTTAAATTGGATATTATCTCTGAAGTATTTAAACTATTGGCAAAGGAATATAAAAGGGGTGCTAATTCTAACTGGACCGGTTCTAAAGTTCACAGATTAATTAAAGAACTCACAGGATGTGAGGACCCTTATAAACTACAGAAAAAGCAGTCTAATGAAATGGCATTAAGTTTCATGGATGATGTGGAAAATATTTTAAAAAAAGACGATTCACTGGAGACCTGTGTAAAGATAGCTATTGTAGGAAATATAATTGATTTTGGTGCATATGGCTTGGATACCGATTTTGAATCATTAATTAAAGAAAGTTTAAAGAAGGACCTTAAGATTAATCAAACAGATTTATTGGAGGAAGCATTAAACAAACATGATGATGTTTTATATCTGGTAGATAATGCAGGTGAGATTGTATTTGATAGGATATTACTTTGGAAAATTAAATCTTACGGGGTGAATATTACACTTGCAGTTAAGGAGAAACCAATAGTAAATGATGCATGTATGGAAGATGCACTTAGTGCAGGTTTAGATGAATATGCAGATATAGTAAGTACCGGTGAGGATACAGTTGGAGTGGTATATCATGAATTCTCAGATGATTTTAGAGAAATCTTTGATGATGCAGATTTTATTATTTCAAAAGGTCTTGGAAATTTTGAGGGTCTAACTGAATTGGATTTAAAGGATAAAGATGTATTTTATCTTGCCTGTGCTAAATGTCCCGTATCCGCTAACTTAATTGGTATAAATTTAGGGGAGATGTTTCTACTTAAATCCGATTATCTTAAACTTTAATCTGTTTTTATGGGGTTAATGATTTGATTTGTTTATATCTTGAACTTTAATAAGATTAATTGGAAATTTAACTTATTAGGATTAAAATTGATTGTGGAGGTTTAAAATTGATTGTTGGATTTATAGGTTTTGGTGAAGTATCATCAACAATATCCAATATACTTTCAAGAAATGGCGTTCAAACAGTAACAGTTGTTAAAGGTAGAAGTGAGAAAACTAATATTAGGGCTATTAAATCCGATGTACAGATTATAGATTCATATGATGCTTTAGTGAAGGGTTCTGATGTAGTCATTTCCGCTAATTCACCTGCCAATGCATTGAATGTTGCCAAAAAAGTTTCTAAATTAATGGATGATGGAATTTATATTGATCTAAATAATGTATCTCCAGATACAACATTGAAAATGTCACAATTATTTGAAAAACCTCAGGAAACATTGCCTAAAATAGAAGAGAAACATAGTTTTTTTAAAAAACAAGAGGATGTAGATATGAGAAACATGTTTGTTGACGGTGCAATTATAGGCAAAGTGTCTAATGATCCTACAACTATACTTTTCTCAGGTCAACGTAGTGGGGATTTAGCTATTCTAAATAATTATGGTTTGAATATAATGATTGTAAGTAATAAACCAGGTGATGTTTCTACATTAAAAACTTTAAGAAGCTTATATACTAAAGGGGTTTCTGCTGTTTTAATGGAGGCTTATGAGGCTTCTAAGGAAATCGGTATGGTGGATCAGCTATTTGAAATTCTATCCTTAACCGAGGGGGAGACATTTGAGGAAAAATCAAAATCAAGAATTAGAAATTCCTATAAAAATTCCAAAAGAAAGGTGGAAGAGATGGATGAGGCTTTGGAGTTTTTAGATAAAATTTCCCCTAAGGGCAAAAAGAATTTCATGACAAAAGCAGCAAGGGATAAGTTTAATGATGTAAAATAATGTAAAATCTATTAATTTAATTTCTATTTTTTTTTAAATCATTTTTTTTAATTTTAATCTGTAAAACGAGTTTTATAATTTTGAACAACATTTTATAAAAGTTTTAAAAAGAGTTTTTTCTATTCTGTAAATTAATATATGATAATCATTGAAGGATTATAAAATTTAAAGATTAATATCTATCTATAAATTTTAATAATCCACAAATAATTAACCATATTCCAACAATTGAACCAAGAATAATTTGATTTGACATGAATAATACAATTATTAAATATACTAAACCTAATACTATTCCAAGGATTCCTATATAAAATCCATATTTACTTTCTCTATCACTAATTATTCCTATCAATCCAATTATTATTAGGAATATTCCAACAAGATATGGGATTATTCCATTAAAGGAACTTATTAAATTTGGATTAAATAATATAAATATGCTTATAATTAATAATATTAAACCGATTATTGTATTAAGTATGCTCTTTACAAATTGATAATCTACTTCATTTACTCCACTTAGAAGTAAATATATTGCAATTAAAAGGATAGATAAGCCACATATTGAATTTACACCAATATATCCAAGTATTGGAAAGGCAATTAAAATAATCCCAAGTATTAAAGCTATAATACTCATGATTTCATTCTTCATTTTTTTCCTCCAATCTTTTAAAAAATTATAATCTATGAGATTAAATTCAATGATTTAAACTATTTATTTGTTTTTATTAATTTAAAATTATTACTAATTTTTTTATAAGTTTTATAAATTAGTATAATGGTAAGTGATTAATTCTATTTTCTGATCTATTAATATCTCCAGTTTTAACCTCTGCTAACCATTGATTTTTACAGTCACAATCATATTCAATCTTGGATTGGGCGATGTTGGATTCTATAATCATATTTTTAAGGTCTTTACTACATTTTTTACAATTGTATGGTCCCCTTCTAGAACCAAATGCTGATGTGTCCATTAAGGAAGGTATGGAAACTTCATCTCTTATTGTGTTAATTATGTATACGGTAGACCAAATCCATGGTGGTTGATATGATCCCTTTCTCCACAATCTCTCAATTAATGTTCCTCCATGTATTGTTGCAGGACAAAATGACAGTCTGTCAACACCAATGCTCTCAGCATAGATTCCAGTTTCTATTGCCTCATCTATTGCCTCTTTTTCAGATAAAAGAATCGGTTTTACAAAGATATAAGGTTTTGCTTTAATATTGTAGTTCTTCTCTTTCCTTGCTTTTTTAATAATGTTTACTGCTTTTTCAAAATCTGCTTTTGTAAAACCTTTATTGATATTGTATAATCTTGTATGGTCATTATAGGTTTCAAGGCCCATACTTATCTCAAATAATTTGTCTCCAATAATATTAAATACCTCATCAATAGCCTCTTCAGTTACATATTGCGGACGTGTTTCAATAACAATTTCGCTAATCTCATCAGTGTCCTTCAATATTTGGAGAATCTCATCACGTGCTTCTTTTGGAACTTCTTTAGGGTTTAAGAAACTACCTGATGCAAAAATCTTTATAGCTATTTTATCTCCATTTCTATAATCTTCTTTGTAAGGGTGTTTTTCCATTTCTTTTTTAAATAATTCAACAATCTTGTCACTTGTAACAGGTTCTAAAGTACAATCATTAATATAACTGCACATTGTACATCCGCCACTAGGACCTAATGCCCAACTACATCCTTCCGTTGCTAGTATTAAAAATATAGTTTTACCAGGGCCTGAATATAATAAATCCTCATTATACCAACTGGTAGATACTTGTTCGGGTACTTTAGGTTTTGCTCTTGCTGTAGCATTGTCTCTTATCTCTTTAGTTAATTGTTGAATCTCCATATAAACCACTTAAATAATAAATTAAAATAAATTTTATATTTTTTATAATTAAATAATATATTTATAGATATTAATTGTTATATAATTTATTTAGTATTTAATAAATATTAAATCTTAAGCGAAATTGGTAGTGTTATTATTATTATTGGTCATTTTGATGATACATCAAAGGTATTGAAAAAATATGGTTTTAAATCCCGAAAGGTAAGATCAATTTTTACTAAAAGAAATAATGAAAGGAAATTGTTTCTTGAAGATTTTACAATTAACCCATATTTGGGATGCTCTTTTAATTGTAGCTATTGTTATATTAATGGCAGTAAATATGCCGGTAGTACTGATTCTTATTATGTTAAATCTAATGCAATAGAACTTACAAAATCCGAGTTAAAGAAATTGGTTAAAAATAATAAAAAGGGGTTTGTTTGTTTTGGTTCTGCAACGGATCCATATCAGGATATTGAAAGTGAACTATATCTAACCCGTGACTTATTAAAATTAGTTAATAGATTTCATTTTCCTGTACATATTCTTACAAAATCTGATTTGGTATTGAGGGATACTGATATCTTAAAAAAAATTAACCAGCCATTAACTAATTTACCAGATGACCTTGACTTGGATACTAAGGTTTATGTTTCCTTTTCTTTTTCTACATTAGATGAAAATCAAAGAAAGATATTTGAATCAAGTGCTCCTTCTATTAAAAGACGATTAAATGCTATTAAGATTTTGAAAAATAATGATTTTAAGGTAGGTGTATCCTTTATGCCCATTTTACCGTTTATAGCTGATTCTAATAATGAGTTAAATAAAGCTATGGATGTTTTTTCGAATATTGGAGTTGATTATATTGTTCCAGGTTCAATGTCCTTATTTGGTAACGGGTTAAATGATTCAAGAGTTAAATATTTTAACTTGATTAAGAGATATTATCCAGAACATTATGAGGATACTAGGGATCTTTTCTTTAATAAGAAAACTTCTAGATACAATAATTACCCTCCAACATCATATCAGAATAATCTTTTAAGAAGAATCTCAAAGATTGCTAAAGAGTATAATATTAAAACTTCAATGTTTTCTTAATTGGTTGAAAATTGGATAAAATTCAATTTTAGATTAAATAATACTTAAATATAAAACAGGATCTTTTAAGGCTTTTTTATTAATTTCTAATGATTTTATATTTTTATTAAATAATCTGAATTTTAGTAATTAGTTTAAAATAAGATTTAATTCCAGATAATGTGTTATTTATAAAAATAGTTTAGATAGTTATTAAATTGTAAAAGCAGTATTTAAAAAAAGTAAAAAAAGAAAAAAGAATAAATTAAATTTAGAAACTGTTAATTACGTCTCCTAATAATTTAATAGATTCTTCTACGTCTTTACCTACAGGTGAACCAGCTACGTATTGGGTTACTCCCATTTCAGCTAAGTTTTCAATTTTTGGTACAAAGTCTTCTGGGGAACCAGCTACAGCGAATGCATCTAATGCTTCGTCAGTAACAGCTCCAATAGCTCCACCGAAGTCACCTTTACCTAATAAGTCACCTAATTTTTTGTTGTATCCTTCAGGTAATCCGTGTCTTTCAATAACTAAGTCAGGAGCACCTGATGCAATAAATGCTACAACGATTTTTGCTGCGTTTCTAGCTGCTTCGGAATCAGTTCCAATAGAGGTAGATGTGTATGCACCTACATCGAAGTCTGCAGTAGATTTACCAGCAGTTTCAAGTCCTTTTTTAATTTGAGGCATAGCAGCTTCATAATCTTTAGGGTTTGATGCGTTAATTAATACACCGTCTGCGATTTCTCCAGAGGTTTCTAACATTTTAGGTCCTTGTGCACCCATGTAAATAGGAATAGAATCTTGTACAGCTTTTACTCCACCTAATTTAGCTCCACTTTCAGTTGCTTCTCCAGCAGTTAAGGTTCTAATCTCAGCAATTGCTGATTTAATAGTGGATAATGGTTTACTCCATTCAACACCTAAACTTTCAAAGGTTGCTTTGTCACCAGGTCCAATACCAAAGGTAGCTCTTCCATCGGAAATTTCATCAATGGTTGCAATAGCAGATGCAGATATAGCAGGTGCTCTTAAGTATGGATTAGTTACTCCAGGACCAAGTTTAATGGTTGAAGTTTCTTTTGCTACTAATGCTAAAGCAGCATATACATTTTTGTTGTTGTAGTGATCTGTAATCCAAACGTTGTCAAATCCTACATCTTCAGCTAATTTTACTAATTTTATAATATCGTCCAAAGGTTGTTGTGGGACGAATTCGATACCGAACTTCATATTTATCACCAATACTAATTCTATGTTGGAGTATATAAAGTACTTTTTATTTGATTTTAATCGAAAACTTTAAATATTAATTAGTTTTAGCTTTGGGATTTTTACCTATAATTTAGGTCATTAATACTTTTTATATTTTTAGTAATAATGCATTTATTTTTATTATTTATAATTATCTTTTAGGGGTTTGAAAATTTTTTTTAGTAAATTTAGATTATAATTTATTTATAACTATATTTAAAAGTTTATTACTTTCAATTTTTTTAAATATTCATTAATAATGGTTTATTAATAATAATTCTTATTATTGCAATAATTTCTATTTAAATTTGTTAATGTTAAAACTTTGAGTATAGTATGAACTGTATGTAATTGGCGTTGGTTTAAGATATAATGTTTATTACATTAAATCGATGATGACTGTTTTTCCACATATGGTTAAATTCATGTTTTTATTGGCATGATCTTTAATGAGGACCTAATGCAAAGTGTTAGGTGTGATGTTGGTTTAGTAGATGTGGTGATATATAATATATATTATAATGTGTATACT
>NZ_BAGX02000017.1 GCF_000320505.1 Methanobrevibacter boviskoreani JH1 | reverse complement strand
GTAGTGGATATGTGTTGTTGTGTTTAAGGTAGGATGTGTTCCTATTTTCTTTTATCAATATATTATGGTTAAATGTAAACAGTTAGGGTGAAAATGTAAAGAATGCCTTTTGAAAAAGAAAGGTTTATATACTATTATTTTAATATATTATTATGCTTATAAAAATTAGCTTAGCGGTCATAGTGACAGGGCTACACCTGATCTCGTTTCGATCTCAGAAGTAAAGTCTGTTACGTTTTGTTTAGTACTGTGGAGATATCTACGGGAGTTTCATTTCGCTGCTAGCTTTTTTTTACAGATCATTATATAACATTGTTATATTTTTTTATTCTTTTTTTTAACAATTTCGGTTAATCCATTTTAAAATTGATCTCTTATTTCTATTGGTTTATAGCTAATTTTCTTTAAAGTTTTAAATGTAATTTTTTTTTAAAATTTTATATATTCTTTTTTAAAATATCTAGAATATTTTCATTATTTTCATGATATTTTTATCAATATATAACCTATTTAAAAATTTTTTCTTTCAAAATCACTTCGAAAATTTTAAATAATGTTTAAATGTTATATAACAATAGATATTATAAAATTTTGTGTTTTCGAATTTGTATAATATCATTTGTTAATTTTAAAAATGGTTTTACACCTATTTTTTTGGATAAGGAGCCTTTTATTACTCTTCCCCGTTTTTATGGCTCCATATTCATTTTATTCTTTTGATGACTTTATAAGATTTATCTATTTTTAGGATTTTTATTTAAATATTTTTTAAAATTACTCTTTTTTTAGATAAGGTTTAAATAATAGTGTTATTTATATAATTATTGATATTTTATTAGAACGTGATAAGTTATGGAAAATGAAACAATTGAACTTTTGCATAAATTAGGTATTAACGAAGAATTAGAATATGATGAGTCAATTCCTATATTATCTAATTATTTGTCCTCTAAAGTAAAACAATTATCACAACATCTTTGGCAATTTGAAAATGATACATATATATTAACTATTGATTTTAGTAATAAAACATATGAAAATATTACAAAACCTTATGAGGATATGCCAAGTGAAGGTTATATCTTTGACTTTCATGGTAATGTGATAGATGAGATTAAAGCTAAAGAGTTTAGAAATAAAGAAGATCCTATTATTAATGTCAGACCTTTTATAGGAACAGTACCTGGGACTGACCATAATTTTTATTGGGAATTTGTTAATCCTCAACTTGATAATAAAAACATTATTCTAGAAGGTGATTCCCCATATAAGTTTGAATTGATTAAGAACTTTATTATTGATTTATCAAATAAAAATATCCCGTCTGTTGTAATAGATGCAAATCATAATTTTGATGATTTGGAAGAATTAATACCGGGCAAAGTTTCAAGAAGTGTTAAGATTTCAGCAAAATCTATTGAAAAACCAGATAATAAGGATCGAATTAATGAAAAAATTCTAAGGAAGGTTGGTGAAAAATACCAGGACTTACCTCAGGAAGTCTATGATAATGTAATGAAGGTGGCAAGTAAAAAATCCTTTAATCCTAATTTGAATAATGAACATAAACATAAGGATAAAGTCAATTTCAATCCATTTAGAAGATATTTTGAATATAGTGAAGAGGGTTTTGTTGAGGAGTCAGATTCCTCAGTTGCAAGAAGATTTGTCTTAACATGTTTTAATATATATCCTGAAATTAAATCTAGTGTCCTTAAAGATCTCTATATATTTACAATTAAAGCATTGGCTAAACATAAGAATCTTAATCTTAAACAATTGAAAAATGAGTTAAAATTTGAAAAGGCGGATAATATTGTTGATATATTAAATGATCTTTTTGAAGACGACCCATTCAATAACAGTGGAAAATTTGATTGGTCCTATTTAAACGATTTGTCAGGTAAAGTTAAGATAATAGATATCTCTTCATATAAAGATTCTACTCAAAGGTTTGTTTATGATGTTATTTTAAATGATCTTTGGAATTATAGATTAATGAATGGTTTATGGGAATTTCCTTTCTTCATGGTTTTAGATGATGCAGATAATATTGACTTTTCTATAAATTCAATCATGAAGACTATTTTAGATAGAGGTAAAGAATATGGCTGGTCTATTGCATTTTTAATAAATGGTTTGTTAGAGGAAAACTCTTTTGACATGTTAAATTCAATTAAAGATAGAATTTATTTCAAATCATACGCTAATTGCATAGATTCTAATTATAAATCTATAAAATCACTGGAAAATAGTACTAAGGATTGGAAAAATAAATTAATTAATCTGAAAGGGGATGAATCTATTTTAACAACTCACTTTATAATTAATGAGGATGTTTTATTATCTCCTAAACCTATAGTTGTAAAGATTCCAAAAGCATATAAAAATTAATTTTTTATAATTTTTCAATTCTTTAAACTTTTTTTAAAATGGTTTAAAGCCTTTAATTCTATTTATTTTTTGGTTATTTTCAGTTAAAATCTACTGTTTTCCCCTTAAAATCTATTTTTTTTATTTTTTAATTTTTTTTAAAAATTATTAATTTTCTCTATATTAAATTCTTAAATATTTAAACAATATTTAGATTTTTCATAATCAAATATTAATTTGTATTATTTTACTTAAATTAAAAATCAAAACCTTTATATTAGTTCTTAAACTATTTTCTATATGAAGATTAAAGTCATTTAATTGCGGAGGGGATAAATTGGTAAATAAATATGTTGAATTATTACACAAGTTCAATATTCACGAGAAATTAAATGATGATGAAATTATTCCTAGGTTGGAACATTTTATTGATAGTAAAATTACCATGATTAGACCTGGAATCTATAGATTTGAAAAATCAAATGCTGTTCTTACTGTTAATTTTATAAAAAGGGAGTGTAAGGACGAAATCAAACCAACTAATGAGTCATACGGTAAAAGTTGGATCTTTAATTTTAAAGGAGACAATATTTTGGAATTTACAACAGCTCCAATCTTAAACTTTTAAATTTTTAATTATTACTAAATTATTGTTTCATGTTTTTTTAAATTGATTTTATAATTGTCTTTATTTAAAATTCTTTTTTTTATATTTATTTTAATCTTATA